>CAZPIS010000174.1:0-4319 GCA_964586745.1 uncultured Ruminiclostridium sp. | reverse complement strand
GAGGGAGTGAAACGACCGAAGAAGCAGATGTACGTCCCATGCAAGGCTTGTCCAAAAGAAGACAAGCGACAGCGAAGTCTGATTGGTAGCAAGCTACTGCTGAAGGTCGCTACACTGTTTACAACGAGCAAAGCGACGAAGGAAACAGCTGTAAATGAGGTTATGTAAATGAATAAAAATGATATTCGAAAAGAAATAATTAAAAAGCGTAGTCTGCTTGATGATAATGAAGTTAATAATGCTTCAAAAATAATCATAAATAGATTAAAAGATTTATATGAATTAAAATCTGCAAAGGTAATTTTTTCATATATGCCATATGGAAAAGAAGTTAATATAAAGCCATTAAATCAATGGATTTTGGATCAAAGTAAGATACTTTGTCTTCCGAGAGTAATAAGCCAAACTGAAATGGAAACCAGAACAGTTACGAATATAAATCATGGGCTTGAAAAAAGTTCATATGGGATTCTTGAACCTACTGAAAACAATGAATTAACAGATATTGAAAAAATCGATTTAATACTTGTCCCCGGGATTGCTTTTGATAAAGCCGGAAATCGCATGGGGCATGGAAATGGGTACTATGACAGATTTCTTTCGCGATGTCCAAAAAGCACATTATTTATTGGGATATCATATTCATTTCAGGTATTTGATGCAATTCCTTCTTACCAATACGATGTAAAGATGCATAAAATAATAACGGAAAACTTTACTATTAAATACGAAGGTAAATACGAACCGTAAACAGACATATTTTTTCTCCATTAAAGTTCTTTATGTGATAAAATAATATAAAAGAAAGTGAGTTCTTTTAAGAGGTAAAAATTTGAAAGATTTTGTTCATCTTCATCTTCATACTGAATATAGTTTACTCGATGGTGCCTGCCGTATTAAAGATTTAGCTAAAAGGGCAAAAGAGCTTAATATGCATAGCCTTGCCATAACTGATCACGGTGTAATGTATGGAGTGGTAGATTTTTATAAAGCATGCAAAAAGGAAGGTATCAAGCCAATTCTAGGCTGCGAAGTATATACTGCTCCTCGGACATATTTGGATAAAGATCCACGTCAGGATTCTGATCAAGGGCATCTGATACTTCTGGCAAAAAATAATACCGGATATAAAAACCTTATGAAGCTTGTTTCTATTGCATTTATTGAAGGCTTTTATTATAAACCCAGAATTGATTATAATCTTTTGGAAGAATACCATGAAGGTCTGATATGCCTTAGTGCCTGTATAGGAGGAGATATTCCTCAGAGGCTCTTAAACGGTGATTATAAAGGAGCTCGACAGCTTGCTCTTGATATCAAGAGAATTATGGGTGACGGAAACTTCTACCTTGAGCTTCAATACAATAATATTGAAGAGCAAAAGCAAGTAAATTCAGAGCTGATAAAGCTTTCGGAAGAAACCGGAATCCCGCTTATCGCAACAAATGATATTCACTATATTAACAGGGAAGATGCAAGAGCACAGGAAATTTTGATTTGTATTCAAACGGGCAAAACTATTAATGATCCGGATAGATTAAAATTTGAAACAGATGAATTTTATCTTAAAAGCCCCGCAGAAATGTGGGAGCATTTTAAGGCATATCCGGAGGCGCTTTTAAATACTGTGCGTGTAGCTGATGCCTGTAATGTTGACTTGAAATTCGGGGAGCTTCATCTTCCTAAATTTAAAGTACCGGAAGGCACAACCTCATTTGATTTTTTACGTTCTCAATGTATAAGGGGATTTCATAAGCGCTACAATAAAAGTGCTACTCTTCTGGAACGCTTGGAATTCGAGCTTTCGGTTATAGAACAAATGGGCTATGTTGATTATTTTCTGATTGTTTGGGACTTCATAAAATATGCTCGGGATAACGGGATAATGGTAGGCCCCGGAAGAGGTTCGGCGGCAGGCAGTATAGTGGCCTACTGCCTTGGGATTACAAATGTGGACCCTATTAAACATAATCTTATATTTGAGCGTTTTTTAAATCCCGAACGTATATCAATGCCCGATATAGATATTGACTTCTGCTATGAAAGAAGGCAGGAGGTAATTGATTATGTGGTCAGTAAATATGGAGAGGACCATGTAGCTCAGATTATAACCTTTGGCACAATGGCGGCACGCGGAGCCGTAAGGGATGTTGGACGTGCCCTTGCTGTGCCTTATAATGAGGTTGATAAGGTTGCCAAGTTAATTCCCATGATGCCTGCCAAGCATATTACCATCGCGGATTCCATTGAAATGATTCCCGAGCTGAAGACACTATATAATTCAGAGCCACGAATTCATGAATTACTGGATAATGCAAAAATTCTTGAAGGAATGCCCCGACATGCATCGACTCATGCGGCAGGGGTAGTAATATCCAGTGAGCCTCTTACTGAGTTTGTACCTTTATATTGTAATGAAGGTCTTATTTCCACACAATTTCCCATGACTACTCTTGAAGAGCTGGGACTTTTAAAAATGGACTTTTTAGCTCTTCGTACCATTACAGTGATAAGGGATGCAGTTGACCTAATAAATAAAAACAGAAATATTCAAGTTGATATTGATAATATCGAATATGAAGATGCTAATGTTTACGAAATGATTAGCAGAGGAGAGACCTCAGGTGTTTTTCAGCTTGAAAGTCAGGGCATGACATCCTTTATGAAAGAACTCCAACCAAATTGTCTGGAAGACATTATAGCAGGTATTTCTCTTTATCGTCCCGGACCTATGGACCAAATCCCAAGGTACATAAAAAATAAGAATAATCCGCAAAATATTACTTATGTCACCCCCAAGCTTGAGCCTATATTAAACGTAACATATGGATGCATGGTTTATCAGGAACAGGTAATGCAGATATGCCGTGATTTGGCCGGTTACTCTCTTGGACGAAGTGATCTTGTTCGACGAGCAATGTCTAAAAAGAAAAAAGAGGTAATGGATGCAGAACGTCAGAATTTTGTCCAGGGAAGTCTTGATGAAAATGGAAAGGTTCTGATTTTAGGAGCAATTCGAAATGGTGTATCGGAAGCAGCGGCAAACGTAATATTCGATGAAATGATGGATTTTGCAAGCTATGCCTTCAATAAATCCCATGCCGCAGCATATGCATATGTCGGATATCAGACCGCATGGCTTAAATATTACTATCCCATCGAATTCATGGCTGCCTTAATAAACAGTTTTATGGGAAGTCTGGGAAAGGTAAGCCAATATGTTATGGAATGCCGCAAAATGGGAATAAAAGTGCTCCCACCGGATATTAATGAAAGTGAAAGTTCTTTTTCTGTCAAAAATGGTGTTATCAGATTCGGGTTATTTGCAGTAAAAAATGTTGGGGTTAATATTGTTCAAAACATAATTGCAGAACGAAATAAAAACGGTATATTTAAAAGCTTTGTAGATTTTTGTGAAAGACTCGAAGGAAAAGAACTGAACAAGAAAACCATTGAAAGTCTTATTAAATGCGGAGCCTTTGATATTTTTGACATATATCGCTCAAGACTTATAGCTAATTATGAAAAAATTCTTGAGCGCGTGTCTCAGAAAAGAAAATCATTGATTTCCGGCCAGTTATCTTTATTTGATGTTGTTCAAGAAACCGATGAAACTGCTGCAATTGAATGGCCTCAGATGGCTGAATATGATTCTAAGCTGCTTTTATTAATGGAAAAGGAAATGCTGGGATTATATATTTCAGGCCACCCATTGGATGAATTCGCAGATGCAATAAAAGAATTAGTTACAGTATATTCCTATGATTTTGAGATATCTGAAGATGGCGCATCAAATGAAAACAAGTTGGCCGATGGTGGATTTGTCCGTATTGCAGGAATCGTGACAGAAATTAAATCAATAAGTACCAAGAATAATCGTATGATGGCATTTGTTACTGTAGAGGATTTATACGGTCAGATGGAAGTGATTGTTTTTCCTAATATATATGAACGCTTTGCACGCTTTTTAACAAATGAAAATCAAATTATTGTTGAAGGAAAAATATCCGTAAAAGAGGATGAAGAGCCTAAAATACTGGCCGAAAAAATCAAACTATTGGAGTTATCATATAAAGATGGCATGAATTCACATATTTCTGATACACAAGAAGCTGGTGATGAAAAGTATAAACAAAATGGACCATCAGAGTATAATGAAATGGGAAATAATATTGCTCACGAGGATAGTAACCGATATAAGACAGAGCAATCGCTAAATAAGGTTAATCATTATTCAGGCTCTCAAAATGGCATATTAAAAGTATTGTTTGACAAAGATACATCAGAATCAAAGAGAAAAGCAGCCTTATCTGTTTTAC
>CAZPIS010000173.1:0-4389 GCA_964586745.1 uncultured Ruminiclostridium sp. | reverse complement strand
CATAATGATAACTTCTGCTCCGCATTCATCATCATCACAACCGCAAGAATCACAATTGCAACCCTCTTCATCCAATGGCAGCAATACGACATACTCACTGTCATTAACTAATACAGTGTCCAGGTATTCGCATTTAATTGAATCCCCGTTTTCGCCTGTTAATTCAATAATTTCATTTTCGTAGTCCATGTTATTCTCCTTTCAAATCTATACTAGGGTACCTATTTTATAGAGTCCAGATACCCTTGTAATATAAAAGCAGCTGCCACTTGGTCAATTCTGCTTTTTTGATTTTTTGCAGCAATACCCATATCATGCATAGCCCGCTGAGCCATAACTGTAGTCAGCCGCTCGTCCCAAGGAACTATTTTGGTACCTAGCAATTCATCTTCCAGAAGCTTCATAAAATCTCTGGTTTTAATCTCCCGCGGCCCTACTGTACCATCCATATTACGGGGAATACCAACCACAATTGCTTCACAATTATAAGAATCAGAAATCTCTCTGATTCTTTCAACAGGCTTTTTGATATCATTCTTCCACTTTATTGTCTCCAGCATTTGAGCTGTTAATCCTAAAGGATCACTAATTGCTACACCTATTCTGGCATCGCCGTAGTCAATACATAATATGCGCATACAATGCTCCATTTATTGTGTTCTGATTAAAAAGCAGGGACTTTACGACCCTGCATCAATAATAACCTATACGTTTTTAAAAATCAATGATTTACTACTTAAATTCAATCATAGAGCTTTCCCATATATCCGGTGCCTCATAACCAAGCAAATTTACGACGGTTGACGCAATATTGGCAAGGCCGAAGCCCTCATCCTTAAGTATATATTCCCCGGAATTCTTTGTGTCAAAAATAATAAAGGGAACCTTATTAAGTGTATGGCTGGTCTTCGCCTTAATTCTCCCGCTGCTATCAGTTTTAGCTTTTCCGGTCTTTTTATCAACCTCGTACATTTCATCAGCATTCCCATGATCTGCAGTAATAATCAAAACACCATTCAGTTTCTCTATTACAGGGATCAATCTTCCCAAGCAAAGATCGACGGTTTCAACAGCAATCTTTGCAGCCTGATAAATACCGGTATGTCCTACCATATCACCGTTGGCAAGATTTATTCTGGCAAATTTATAATTTCCGGTGTTTAATAGCTCAATAACCTTATCGGTAATCTCGGCAGCCTTCATCCAAGGCCTTTGCTCAAATGGTATTATGTCTGAAGGAACCTCAAAGAAGGTTTCCAGAATATCACTAAACTTACCTGAATTATTCCCATTCCAAAAATAAGTAACATGACCGAACTTTTGTGTCTCAGAAACGGCCAGTTGGCTAATTCCTGTCTTAACGAGATACTCGCTCATGGTATTCTTTATTGAAGGAGGATTAACCAAATATCGGCTTGGAATGTGAAGATCGCCGTCATACTCCAGCATTCCTGCATAAGTAACCTGAGGCCATCTCTTCCTGTCAAAATAATTAAATCCTGGATTTTCAAACGCTTTCGATATCTCAATTGCACGATCTCCGCGGAAATTAAAGAAGATCACACTGTCCCCATCCTCAACTGTTCCCACCGGCGTACCATTTTCAGCTATAACAAAAGAAGGTAAATCTTGATCTATTGCTTTTGTTTCTTTTCTGAGGGTCTCAATAGCCTCCGTAGCAGAATCAAATAGCCTTCCTTCACCTAATACATGTGTGTACCATCCCCGCTCAACCATACTCCAGTTGGCCTCATAACGGTCCATGGTAATAAACATACGACCGCCTCCGCTTGCTATTCTGGCGTCAAATTGAGGATCATTAAGCTCGCTTAAAAAATTTTCAAACGGTGTAACATACTCAAGCGCGGAGGTTTCTCCCACATCTCGTCCATCAAGCAGAATATGGACACGCACCTTTTTTATGCCATCAGTCTTCGCCTGAATTATCATAGCTTTTACGTGGTCTATATGAGAGTGGACATTTCCGTCACTGAAAAGACCCAGTAAATGGAGAGTTGAGCTCTTTGAAACACAATTTGAGCGGATATCTCCCCATCCCTTGGCTCCAAAAATTTCTCCGCTTTTGATAGCCTCTGTAACGAGCTTGGCTCCCTGCGCATATACCTGGCCTGCACCGATAGCGTTATGTCCTACCTCAGAATTACCCATATCATCATCACTGGGTAGTCCCACAGCTATTCCATGGGCCTTGAGCAATATATTGGGATATTCTTTCATAAGTCTATCTAAATTTGGAGTATAAGCATTTTTGACCGCATTTCCTTCTGTTGCCTCAGAGATACCCACTCCATCCATAACAACAACAAGTATCGGGCCCTCTGCGGGATTAAAGCCATTCTTTTTAAGCATATTTAATCCATACCTTTCTATTTTTCTTACATGAAGACATAATGCCCCCCGGAAAAACACCGGAGGGCATGTAAATAATAAGCTTAAGCGTCGTGCTTAACAATTTTTTCAAATGCATCAAGCTTTAAGCTGGCACCGCCGACCAGGCCTCCGTCAATATTCTGCATGGCAAAAAGTTCTTTTGCATTTCCTGCATTAACGCTCCCGCCATACAATATACGGGTCTTTTCTGCGACATCGTTTCCGTAAAGCTCAATAAGAAGTTGACGAATAATAGCACAAACCTCTTCTGCCTGCTCATCGGTGGCTGTTTTTCCTGTTCCTATTGCCCAAATCGGTTCATAGGCTATTACCAGGCTAGATACCTCTTGAGCACTAAGACCAAGTAGAGCAACTTTAATCTGATAGCGAACGTGCTCGGCTGTAACCCCCTGTTCTCTTTGGGTAAGCGTTTCTCCACAGCATATTATCGGAAGCATTCCTGCATCCAGAATAGCTCTTGCCTTTTTGTTTATCATTTCATTTGTTTCACCAAAATACTCACGTCTTTCGGAATGTCCTATAATTACATAATCCACTCCCAAATCCTTAAGCATCCCACAGGATATTTCACCTGTATATGCACCGCTTGCTTCCCAGTGAACATTCTGAGCCGCTACTTTAATATTCGAGCCCTTTGACGCTTCAATTGCCCCGGGAATACATACAGAAGGAACTCCGATAACAACTTCAGAATTGCTGCCTGATACAAGTCCTTTTAATGAATTTACAAACTCAACTGCCTCTTTTGGAGTCTTATTCATTTTCCAGTTGCCAGCTGCCATAATTATACGTTTTGACATTATATTATCTTCCTTTCAATTCTTCTATTTCTTTTCATTAAGCACCGCAATACCGGGGAGTTCTTTTCCTTCCAAGAACTCCAAGGATGCTCCGCCACCTGTGGATATGTGAGTAATCCTGTCAGCAAATCCCAATTGCTCAACTGCAGCCGCAGAATCACCGCCGCCAACTATTGAAATCGCACCGGAATTTGCAAGAGCTTCAGCTACTTTCTTGGTACCTACAGCAAATTTCTCCATCTCAAATACGCCCATAGGTCCGTTCCAGACAACGGTCTTAGCATCTTTTATTGCATTCGCAAACAATTGAATAGACTTTGGTCCAATATCAAGACCCATCCAATCATCAGGTATAGAATGCGAATCTACTATATTTGATTGGGTATCTGCTGCAAATTCTTTACCTACTACATTATCTACAGGTAAAAGTAAATTCACACCTTTTTCCTTTGCCTTTGCCAGAAGGCTGGTTGCCAAATCTAATTTATCCATTTCGCAAATTGAAGTTCCCACGCCATATCCTTGTGCCTTTATAAAAGTATAGGCCATTCCTCCGCCAATAATGAGTGTGTCAACTTTATCCAAAAGGTTCTCAATAACACTGATTTTATCAGATACCTTTGCTCCACCCAGAATAGCCACAAAAGGTCTCTCAGGATTATCAAGAGCCTTGCCCATAAAATCAAGCTCTTTCTTTATTAGAAATCCGCATGCAGAAGGCAGATAATCAGCCAGGCCTGCTGTTGATGCATGAGCTCTGTGAGCTGTTCCGAATGCGTCGTTTACATAAATATCAGCCATGCTTGCCAGTTCTTTTGCAAAAGCCGGATCATTTTTTTCCTCTTCTTTATGGAAGCGAACATTCTCCAGCATAAGAATTCCTCCCTCTTTAAGAGCAGCTGCTTTAGCTTTTGCATCTTCTCCGATAACATCGGATGCCAGAACAACTTCCTTGCCCAAGAGCTTACTCAAATGCTCTGCTGTTGGTTTCATGCTGAATTTTGCTTCAGGACCATTTTTGGGTCTTCCAAGATGAGATACTAAAATCAGCTTTCCGCCATTTTCTATAATATATCGAATAGTTGGAAGAGCACCCTGTATTCTCTTATCATCAGTTATATTCCCTTCTGCGTCCAGGGGAACGTTAAAATCAACACGGACTATAACTCGCTTTCCC
>CAZPIS010000172.1:0-4390 GCA_964586745.1 uncultured Ruminiclostridium sp. | reverse complement strand
ACCAATTCTGCCCTTTGGCTTCTCCTAACTCCACCCGGACAGCCTCATACATTCCAGCGGGCAGCGCCAAGTCGTCATACTCCTTTGTAGGGAAGGAGTATACTCCGTACTTTGCATTTACTGCTACATCTGAACCATTTTCTTTTACTACACCGGCAGCTATTTCTTTAATTATCGGGAGACTGCCCTTTAAATAGCCTGCAGCCTCCTCCCTGGTAGCCCCATTAGGGTACTTTTCCTGCATATGCTTTAAAATTGCATCCCGAACCTTCAACTTCAACTCCTGATCCATGACTGAGTCGCTGTTAGCTACAATATGGAGCCTTACAACATTGTCCGATATTTGTTTTTGGGTAGCACCTCCGTATATAATACATATAATCAGAATCACTAAAAGAAAGCGTGTAGCCACAGATATAAACTGTATTACCGAGCCTGTTTTTCTCATGGCAGAAAAAATGCTTCTTTTGTTAATCTTCATAATAATCACCATCCATTTATGTTCTAACTTAATTATTTGCTGAAAATACAGTTTCAATTCAGGCGGCCGAATTTCCCATGGAAGTAATTATTTAATTAATTTTGAATGTCAGCTTAGAATGTCATTTTAAGCGCATACGAAAAATCTTGTATGTCAAAAAAATCCTTCGCTTTGATTAGACGAGAAGGTTTACATTAACTTCTTTTCTATCGAATAACCGTATTTTTCACTCTATAAAAGGCACAAAGATTCCGATATAATTAATAGGAAAGGTGGAAGCTGATGAATATTTCTAATTTACCCAATATCTCTTCTTTAATGAATCAAAAAATAGCAGAAATCCAGGGACGTTTGCCTATCAAAATGAATGTTTCTTCGAGCAGTCAGGCGGACTTTGCTCAAGAGCTGGATAAAGCTACAGCTTCTTCTGAATCGATTTTACCATTAACAGAATCGGTTTTTGCATTAGGAGAATCGGCAGCACCTGTTATAGATATGGAGCCTTCAACCGAGAGCAGTAAAAAAACCAAATATCCTCTGGTATCAGGCTCTTATGAATCGGTTTATCCCCGCCTTTCTCAAACCCAAATTAAGGAACTTATGCCCAGGATAGATGCGGCAATAAATACTTATTCAAATCAATTCGGCCTTGACCCTAAGCTAGTTCGTGCTGTTATTAAGGAAGAATCCGGATTCCAGCCATTCGCACTTTCAACCTCCGGCGCAATGGGACTGATGCAGCTAATGCCGGGAACTGCTGAAGGTCTGGGGGTTACTGATGCATATAATATTGAACAGAATATTATGGGCGGTGCCCAATACCTCTATTACCAGTTAAAAGCCTTTGATGGTGATTTAAGGCTCGCCTTGGCAGCCTATAATGCCGGACCTAACGCGGTAAAAAAATATGGAGGTATTCCTCCATATGAGCAAACTCAAAACTATGTAAAAAAAGTAACGAATTCATATGAAATGTACCAGGCCCTTGGGGATTATTAACAAGCTTATCCACAATATCCACAAGGTTATCCACAGATAAAACGGGCAATATAAGCTATTTTTATGACTATTTCCACAGTCTCCACAACTAAAAATTTAAACATTTTCACAGGCAATTGAATATTTTTCAGACAAATAAGACGTTCAGCATTGTATTTATTTGTTATGTCCTTCCCCTATTACCAGAGACGGAACCGCATTAAGAGTTAAATCTGCAAACTCACCCTTTAAAAAGGAATAATACCCGGCCGAAGCAATCATAGCCGCATTATCGGTACACAAAATTGGAGTAGGGAAAAAGGCTTCTATGCCTATTTTTTTTGCTCTGCTTTGGAGCGTTTCCCTAAGTTGAGAATTTGAGGCAACGCCACCTGCAAGGGCTATTTTCTTAACATCCAAACTCTTTGCAGCTTTTAATGTATGATCCACCAATACATCCACCACAGCCTGCTGAAAAGATGCGCATATATCCGGGAGATTAATCTCCTCACCCTTTTGCCGGGCTTGGTTTACATGGTTGATAACGGCGGTTTTCAATCCTGAAAACGAAAAGTCATATGAACCGCCGGGAAAATTGACTCTCGGAAAGCGAACTTCTTTAGGATTTCCCATCTTTGCCTGCTTATCAATTACAGGCCCGCCTGGATATCCCAGCCCCAAAACTCTGGCAATTTTGTCAAAAACCTCGCCTGCTGCGTCATCTCTTGTTATTCCAAGAATTTCAAAATCAAGATAGTCCTTGACATAAACTATATGACTATGTCCTCCCGAGACTATCAGGCCTAAATAGGGCGGTTTTAATTCAGGATGACTGATATAATTGGCAGCAATATGCCCTTCAATATGGTGAACCTTGATAAGAGACTTATCAAGTGCGGCAGCGATTGCTTTAGCTGCGGTAACACCCACCAAAAGTGCACCTACGAGCCCAGGTCCATAGGTTACTGCAATTGCATCCACATCCTCCAAAGCTTTATCAGCTTCCTTCAACGCAGAATCTATAACAGGAAGGATAAGCTCCACATGCTTACGCGAAGCTATTTCGGGAACCACTCCTCCGTATTCGGCATGTAAATCTATCTGGGACGCTATAATATTTGATAATACCTTACGGCCGTTTACCACAACGGCAGCAGACGTTTCATCACAGCTCGTTTCTATTCCTAAAATGATAATGTCTTTCATTTAGCTTTTACCCGGTTTATAAAAATCCTTTCGCCTTACTAAAATAGCCATTGTATGCTCTCTTTAAAAAATAACTGTCCAATAATTATCAGGGTTCCCAAGGCAAATACATAATAGGCAAAGTACTTCAGCTTCATGTTTTTAATAGCTTTCATCATAAGCTTTATAGCAAGAAAGCCTGTAATACCTGCAGCTACCATGCCTGCAAGTATATTTATTATGCCTATGGATTCAAGAGAAACCGTATTGCCCTTCATAATATCAATACCGTCTAAAAGAGCACCGCCTAGAATGGGAGGAATAGACATTAAAAATGCAAAGTCCGCAGCAAAGCCTTTTTCAAGCCCTAACATCAATGAGGTGGTAATAGTCATACCCGAACGGGACACCGAGGGCAATAACGCAATCCCCTGAGCTGTACCGATTATTAATGAATCGGTTGTTTCAAGCTCTTCCAGGCCCTTTTTCCCGTCAATAATTTTTTCAGAGATTATTAATGCCAACCCCGTAAACAGAAAGCCCGGACCTAATAGAAGTGAACTCATATATGTACTTTCCAAAAAATCACCAAAAAGAAAATTTATTATTATTGCGGGTATGGTTGCTACAACAATTTGCATTGGAAGCTTAGAAAAGGGACGCCGGAGCATCTCCAAAACCTTTTTCCAAAAAAAGAAAATAACTGCAAACAATGTTCCCACATGAAGCGCTATGTAAAAAGTCATAATCATCGATTGGGACTGAGGGGTAGATATATCAACCCCCAAAATCTTTTGAAACAAGACAAGATGCCCGGAACTGCTTATGGGCAGAAATTCTGTCAGTCCCTGTACTATACCCAAAATTATAGCTTGTAACAGGTTCATTATTACCTCCGTCACCATACTGCAATTCATTATACAGTATGAACCACACTATTTTTCCAACAATTTTGCAGTTAAATTGTCTAACTTTTATGCAGTCTCATATTAATCAGCATTTTTGCTTTACTCAGGTTTAAATGCTTCCTCAACATATTTATTAGGCGCATTCCAGAATATCCACTCATCATAACCCGCATCATAAATAGCCTTCATCTGAGCCTGATATTCGGCAACTCCGTAGTTCATCCAATATCCATCGGGAAGACTGCTCAGCGTAAAGCCCTGAATATAAGCACGAACATTAAGATTATAGCCCGATTTTTTTTCAATGCGATCTTTTCCCACCATAAGAGTATTATATACAACCTCATAGGGTTTTAGGTCCGGATGAGTAAATTTTACCCCGTTTATTGTCTGGCCTACACCATTTGCCATGGATTTTCCTTTAGGTGCCGCATTGGCATAATGTGAGGGATAAATCATCGGGCAAACATAATCAAGGCTGTTACCGATGGTTTCTAGAGTTTGTCCTATTTCTCCGTAATCCTTAGTCGAAATCATAGGCATACCGAATATATCAGCTGAAAGAACCGTTTCGGAAGGAAGATTCATTCTAATATAACGGATAAAGTTCTCAATAGCCCCTGAACGGGTCTGCCCCGGAACAAAATCCATTTTGTAAGTATACAGGCTGGTTTCAGGGAAACGAATATAGTCGAACTGTATTTCGTCAAATCCGAAATGCACAGCCTCTTGGGCAATACTTAATATATAGTCCCAGGATTCTTTCTTGGTCGGATCAAGCCACTTTGTGCCTGAATTCCAGACCTCACCGTTATCTTTTTTTATTGCCAAATCAGGA
>CAZPIS010000171.1:0-4448 GCA_964586745.1 uncultured Ruminiclostridium sp. | reverse complement strand
GACCTATTGAAACTGACAAGATGAAGAGGTATCTTGATAAGGTAGGGGTCGATATAAGGAAAATTAATAAAACTTTCATTGACGATTGAGGAAATAATGATAAAAAGAGCTGAAAAAGAAGATTGCGAAGCTGTTATGGACTACCTTACCAAGGGAGGCAGCATTAATACTACGCTCTTGTCATATATTGAGAAATATGGTTTTGTAAAAGATTTTCAGGATATTTGGCTCTATGAAGACAGTAATAATGATACCCTTGCAGTACTCATGAGGCACTTTAACAGCCTCTATGTCTACAGTGAGGGTTGTTTTTTAAATGAAGAAGAGCTTGGATCTTTTATATCATTTATCGGACCGGAAATAATATCCGGGAAAATGGATATTATGAGCGGTATTTCCTTATTTGTGAACGGAATGTTTCTGGAGGCTTCTACACACATGGTTTTAGAAAGCAAGGATTTTCTTAAGCCTTGTTCAAGGGTTGAAAAGGCAAGGTTTGAGGACTGCAGAGAGTTGGCAGAGCTGATTTTCAGTATACCTGAATTTTCACGATTCTATAATTCATGTGAGGAGATTGAAAGAGGAATCAGAAGAAGAATGGAGATGGGTATTTGCCGTTATTTTGTGTTTAAAACAAACGGTGAAATTGTTTCCCAAGCCTATACTACAATTGAGTCAACAAAATATGCCACACTCGGTGGAGTTGTAACAAAAGAGGAGTACCGAAAGCAAGGACTTGCTTCCTTAGTTGTAAGCTGTATATGTGAAGATTTATTAAAAGATAATAAAATACCGAATCTATTCTATAGCAATGAAGAAGCCGGGCGTGTTTATGAACGGCTGGGGTTTGTACCGGCAGGTGATTATGCCATGCTTTTAGATTATAAATTTAAAATATAAACTAAATGCTATTTCACATATATTAATATAAAAAGCAAAAAGAATATAACTTGTTAAATAAAGTAATTTATGCTAGAATATAATCCAAACAAACGTTCTTGTTTGGAGGTTTTTTTATGTTCAGCCGAGTATCTACCTGCGGACTCAACGGATTAGATGGTTTTCATATACAGGTCGAATCAGACATCTCAAATGGTATACCTGCTTTTGATATTGTAGGTTTAGCCGATACTTCGGTAAAGGAAGCCAGAGAAAGGGTTAGAGCGGCAATAAAAAATTCGGGTTTTGAGTTTCCGGTAAAACGCATTACAGTAAATCTTGCACCGGCAGATACCAGAAAAGAAGGCTCGGGGTTTGATCTTCCTTTAGCCCTCAGTATTCTTGTTTCAGCCGGAATAATTCCGCAAAATAAAATAGACGGTTACATGGTTGTGGGAGAATTAGCACTGGATGGCAGCATAAGGCATGCCTCGGGTATGCTTTGTAAAGCAATAGCCGCAATGGAGTTAGGTTTTGAAAAATTAATGGTACCGGAGGATAATGTAAATGAAGTCTCTGTTGTAAAGGAGCTTGAAATATATCCTGTTAAAACTCTGAGACAGGCGGTGGAGTATTTTTCCGGAACAAATCCGTTAAGCTTTGAAACTCAAGAGAAAGTCTTTATACCCTTTCAAGGTATATATGCTGAAGATTTTTCGGACGTAAAAGGCCAAAAGAATGCTAAACGTGCTCTGGAGGTAGCTGCAAGCGGGGGACATAATTTAATTATGATCGGAAGCCCGGGCTCCGGAAAGACAATGCTGGCACGAAGACTTCCTACTATTCTGCCCGATTTAAGCTTTGAAGAGGCGCTTGAAATAACTAAAATATATAGTGTATCCGGGCTGCTTAATCAAAAAATAACACTTATCAACGAGAGACCCTTTAGATCACCTCACCATACAGTAAGCTCTGCAAGCCTTGTAGGCGGAGGGAGTCATCCCAAACCCGGTGAAGTAAGCTTAGCTCATAATGGGGTGCTATTTTTGGATGAGATACCGGAATTTCCGAGAAGAACACTGGATGTATTAAGGCAACCGCTTGAGGATGGTGTTGCAAACATATCAAGAGTAAATTTTTCTGTGGCATATCCATGCAGATTTATGCTGGTAGCGGCTGCAAATCCATGTAAATGCGGATATTATGGAGATTTCACCAAGAAGTGCACCTGCTCGTTCAAAGATGCCGAAAACTATTTGTCACGTCTTTCAGGTCCGTTGATGGACAGAATTGATATACATATTCAAGTGCCTACATTAAAATATGCTGAAATAGAAAATGAGAAGGCTGAAGAATCATCTAAGGAAATAAAAGAACGGGTGAACCGGACAAGAAGAATACAACAGAAGCGTTATGAAAGATATGGTATATATTGTAATGCTAACTTAAGGGGATCGATGATAAAAGAATTCTGCAAAGTGGATGCACAAGGTAAAAAAGTATTGAGGACGGCCTTTGATCGTTTGAATTTAAGTGCGAGAGCTCACGATAGGATTTTGAAGGTAGCAAGGACAATTGCAGATATGGATCTTTGTGAAAACATTACTTCAAAGCATGTGGCAGAGGCAATACAATACAGAGCTCTTGACCGGGCCTTAAGAGTATAGAAGGAGACCAAAGCTATGGATAAAGAGCTTGAGTGCTTGTTAATGCTGAGCAGAATTGATACTTTGAGAACTACAGTAAAAATAGACCTGTTAACTTTGTTGGGGAGTGCTAAAAAGGTATTTGATGCCGATAAAGGGTATCTTTTAAAGGCCGGATTCACGCAACAAAACTATGAGGCTTTTCACAGTTATGAGTTCAGCCAAGATATAAAAAATATAATTGAAATATGTTATAAGAAAAGCATTAATATAATACCGATTTCTCATGAGGAATACCCTGAAATGCTGAAATACATACCTGATCCACCTTTGTTACTTTATGTGCGCGGCATTATACCAAAATTTAATTCGATTGCTATAGTAGGTTCGCGAAAGGCTTCTGGTTACGGTGTTGAGACAGCATTCAAAATAGCGTCTGAACTGGTATTATCAGACATTACAATAGTAAGCGGTATGGCTAGGGGAATTGATACTGCGGCACACAGCGGAGCTCTGGATGCAGGAGGGAAAACAATAGCAGTTCTTGGGTGTGGCGTTGATATTATTTATCCTCCCGAAAACCGGAGCATTATGGAACGTATAATAAAAACAGGGGCCGTGATTTCTGAGTATCCTCCTGGCAGCCCACCGTCAACTATTCACTTTCCCAACCGTAATCGAATTATTAGCGGAATGTCATTAGGAACTCTTGTGGTAGAAGCCGGTTTAAAAAGCGGGTCTCTTATTACAGCTAATTGTGCTTTGGAGCAAGGAAGGGATGTATTTGCAATACCCGGGAATATTAATAATTATAATAGTATGGGAACTAACAGATTAATAAAAGACGGAGCAAAAATAGTACTAAGTTCTGATGATATTTTAGATGAATTGAACTTCGGAATTGTACCATTTGAAAAACAAAAAAAAGAGAAAGGCAAAAGAAGAACAATTATTTCGGGAGAGAAGGGTAAAAAGGTTATTACAGCATTAAAAATTGAAGATCTTTATGATGAAGAATTATCTGAAAAAACAAATATAAGTTTAATTGATTTATATGAAGTATTGCTTGATTTAGAGTTACAAGGCATTATTAAAAAAAGCATTACGGGCAAGTATATGTATATATCATAGTGAATTGCAGTGTAGATTCTTATACCCAGGCGTTCACAGTATATTTATATAGTATAATAAAAGTCTTTGGAAATGATGATTCCTTATAGAATGCATAAGTAGCTGAAAAAAGCATAATATTCATAACAGAAGCAAGGTTTTATTAAGGCGGAGTCTTTATGAACTTCTTTTTTGTGCGCACAAAAAATATTGTACCCATACTATTTTTAATTATATTTATAATTCTTGTTATGATTAATATGTTCAGCGCAAAGGAATATTTAGCTCAAGTAACAAAACAATACAATGATGACATACCGATATATTCTGTAGAATGCGATGAAAAAAAATGTGCAATAACCTTTGATTGTGCGTGGGGAGCAGCTGATATTCCAAATATACTTGACATACTTGATAAATATAAAGCTAAAGGAACGTTTTTTATTGTTGGAATATGGGCTAAAAAATATCCGGACATAGTAAAATTAATTTCTGACAGAGGCCATGAAATTGCCAATCACGGGTATTCTCACGCACATATGGCTCAAATACCGGAAGATAAAATAAAAGAGGAGATATTGTTTTGTACCGAGATACTCGAAAAAATTACCGAAAAAAAAATTAACTTGTTCAGACCACCCTATGGTGAATACAATGCGGCTACCGTAAAAATTGCTAAAAACCTTAAATATCAAACAATTCAATGGGACGTTGATTCTCTTGATTGGAAAAAAAATATGACTAAAGAGGATATATTCAAACGTGTGACACAAAGAACCGAAAACGGCTCCATAATTCTGTTTCACAATGATA
>CAZPIS010000170.1:0-4457 GCA_964586745.1 uncultured Ruminiclostridium sp. | reverse complement strand
TTTTTCCGGGTCTCCTTCTATAACATATCTTGGTACATATAGTCCCTGCTTGTTATCATCAAAATTAACTCCTAGCTCTTTGAACTTACCGGCCTTTATATCATCTTGATACGTGGGAAGATTATCAACCCAAACCTCCATATAGACGTCTACATCCCCTGCTATCATTCCATTATAGGTAATAGGTGTCGTTCCCGGGATATCTTCTCCGGCTATGTTGTAAGCAGCACCTCCTATGTATGATGCTACGGCATTATGAAAACGTATACTGTCCCATCCTGCATCAGCGAATACTGCTTTGATTTGTTTATCATCACCTGTAACAGAGCTTGCGCAAGCACTAAATAACATGGCTATAACTAAACATGATATCAGTAAAATTGATTTTCTTTTCATTATTGACCTCCTGAAAAAATAAATTCTATATTATTCTAGCAACCCTCATAATTAGCCCCTAGATTCAAAAAGCAACTCATACAAGTTGCAAAACCGACATACCTATTTTAGTTTATAAGTTGTCGGTTGTCAAGAATAACATATTGACGAACACTATTAATAAAGGTGTGGCTTTTACATAACCACACCTTTTCAACAGTATAAAATAATCTATTTTGTAGATTTATATCGTTATTTATTTATGGATTCACAAACATTGTAACCGCATTTACCGCCGACTGATCTCCTATAAATATTATTGTGTCATTTTCAGTAAGTACGGCATAGGGTCCTGGAGATAAAATTATTTCTTTTCCACGGCGAATGGCTACAATTGTAGCTCCTGTTGCATGCCAAAAATTTAGTTCATTAATGCTTTTTCCAATAACCGGTGAACCTTCGCTAACATCCACTTCAAAATTTTTAAGCGGATTAGAATGAGACCATTTTACCGAGTATCTTGTTATCATATTGGAAATACTTATGATTTCCTTACTTAATTTGTTTTGCTCTTCAACAAGCTTCTTAAGCTGCTGATGAAGAGATTGCGTATTTTCCCTACCTTTAAAACGATTTATATATTCTTGAGCATTATTTCTGGACAGAACAACAGCACCACTACTTTGTTTTACTTCTACTACATTCATATCTGAGAGCAATTTTAATGATCTTCTGATGGTTTCCGGAGAAACCCCATACTCAGATGACATAACAGACCTTCCATAGATCTTGCTGTTTTCCTTAAATTCTCCCCGGGCAATTCTTGATGCAATATCAAGCGCAATCTTCAAATAAACCGGCGTTGCAACCTTTTCACTCAATATAAACACATCCATAATAATATTATTACATCCAATATTATACCATAAAGCTCCTAAAATTACAGTAGCCATCCGACACCTAAGAGATGGACATCATTTTTTCTAGTTATAAAAGACTGAAAATTATGTCGCCATCTCCAATACTCCAAATCAGAGTACCATATTCGGGTATATTGGCGCGGGTCTCAATTCCGTTTGTATCAGTCATGTTTGCAACACCTTCAGTAACAACATATTCCCCTTTGCTAATGATCTTAGAATTTCCATCCATACAATCCCATATTCCATCCTGATAAAAGGTGAGTAAGAGCTCGCCGCCGTCTTCACCTTCGGAATACCAGCCAATTACACCCCAATAATCTGAAGCCTTATAGCCGGATTCTTCATTAATGCAATAATTATTTTAAAACATCTTTTCATACTCCTCCGTTTAATCTCAGAAATATAAATAGACTATTCGTCGTCTTCTACTCTCTTATTTGCATAAAACAGTTACTTTCATTTAGGGGTCTAAGATTCATCCCCCTATCCAATACCGCCTAAAAGCAGCCAAGTTGCGGCGAGATACAAGACGCACATGGCACAAGCGAATAGTAACGCCATACCTGCAATTTTCCAGAGCCGCTTTTCTGGTTTCAATCCCATACGCAAGAATAAGGCTTCCCCCGATAAAAAGACTACCGCTAAGACAGCAGCTACCTATACAGTCATATATTCCTCCTCTGGTGTCAAATCCCCGTCCCCTCGACACTTACTCAGGTGAAGCACTGCCGCCGGAATCGGACAAATCATAATAATCGTCAAAAAGGTCGGTTTGATTGTTGAAATTATAAAAGGTTACGCCATCAATGATGATAGTATTTCTGCCTGTTTCTGAATCAGCGTCGGTTTTGACAATGCTGTAGGTTTCAATTTCGGGCGGGTTATAGATTACCTTGACCACTCCCCTGTTTAGTATAATCAACTCGTCACTTGGAACTATATCCTCTATTTTCCCCACCGGCACAACTAACCGCGCGTCGACTTCCAGCTTGAGCTTACCTCCGGCAATGCTCCATCTTCCCGCTTTATACAGTTTATGTTCAAATTCGTCCATTTGAGAAGCTCCAAAAATAAATGTACCGTCATCATTAAGTGCATACCTTTCACCGTATCCCGCTGCCACTGCATTCATAGAGTGCCATAGCCCTACGAAGGGTTCATTATCCTCGGGCTCCTGGCTAATAACGGGGCTTTCACTCCCGGGAGTTTCTGCTTTCGGGCTATTAACAGAACTCACACTCTCCGGCGCACCGGTATTCTGTGATACTCCTGTGGGCCTGCCGCAAGCAGCAAGTAAAAGTGTCAGCATTAGTACAAGAATAAGTGTGATTAATCTTTTCATATTGAATTTCTCCCTATGGATATCATTTCTTGTCTATGTTACAGGCGAAATAGCAAGGTGTCGTCATAACACTTTCAGGTGTCAAGTATGTATTAGGAATATGCCTCTCTGGAATCAGTTTGATGACAGTTTTTTCCGAGTCATCTATGCGCGTTAAATCATAGAAACCATTTTCTTCAGTTACAATATGGCTTTCGGTTGTCGTCCCCGTAAACAATGGTTGACTAACCAGTACCGTCAATGCCACCATTATGAGAAACGCCACAAACACTACGGACAGCAGTTTGTGGCTAAAAATAATATTTTATAATGCAGCACATCCTTCATAACCAGTCAATTTAACCCTGTTTTTCAATTATATTTCTTAGCTTGAAATACTTCAAGTAAAGAAATATAAAATCCTTTGGCCACATTCAGGATGGCTACACTCATTTATGATATTGAATTGTAGGCGGAGCAAAGTCCCACCTACCATAGAATCATGAAGTACAAATTAATCGGCGAAGCCACTGCCACTACCGCTGCCACCACCAGATGACGAAAAACCTCCTCCGTCGCCGCTTCCTGAGGATTCATTCACCCTTGCCCGGTATGTTGATTCTTGAACTTTCTTAAGCGTATCAAAGAATGCAGTGTCAAAACGATCGTCATTATAAAATGCTGAAAAATATGTGTCATCTTTATGCATCCTACAGTACCAAGGAAAGAAATAAAAAAAACACTATTATACAGTAAACTATATAATAATGTTTTTATTTGTTGTGCTATCTTTTATCACTATTTTCTAATTATGAGTTTTAAATAGAAATAGATATTCACCGGTCAATTTTATACCGTTTATTCTTATTGCGGCTTTTTATTCTGAATTTGTTAATTCTTAACCCCAGAAAAATGGACCTAAGCCGGACCTTATTAGAAATTTTGCGTTTAATATAAGGAGAATCCAGTTCTTCTACTATAAATTTAGCGATATTCTTTGCTGCATTTGGCAGTGTTTTAACATATTCATTCTCACCGATATTTGCTTTATACCGCTCTAGGATATTAGTAGTTAAAACCTCATTGATTATTTCCCAGAATTCTTTCTTGTTTTTAGCAAACCAGCCCATTTTATTATCAACACAAAAATCGATATTACCTTTTTCATGAAGCGCTGCACAGTGCGTAAAAATTGTAGGGACTTTTTTAACTAGCACTTCAAAGGTTGTGGACGCACCACCCTTTGCAATAGCGATATCAGAAGCCTCAAGAAGCTCATGCATATTATCTACAAACCCTAAAATGGCTAAGGGAGTTTCAATATTAGCATTAGATTTCATATTATTTAAATCATTAAACAAATCGCTGTTTTTCCCGCAAATAGCAATAATGTTAAAAGGGAAATTACTATTATACAGTTCTTTAATATACTCCGCCGTATCTCCTATCCCCTGGCCTCCCGATGTTGCCAAAAGCGTCTTTCGTGAAGGATCCAAACCAAGCTCGATAAGTATCTCTTCCCTTGTCCTTGTCAGCTTTGCGAAGAATTTCTTATTCAGGGGAAATGGCATTACTTTCACCTTGTTTTGTGGTTCTCCCTGTTTAACTAAAAATTCTTTTGCTTCCTTTGTGGATACGATAACAGACTCAATTCTGGGGTTTACCCATAAATTGTGGCCTCTTACAGGATCGGTCATATAGCTGAATATCTTATAGGGTAAACGGTATCTGTCTCTTGCAAACAGAGCTACAGAGCTGCAAAAAAAATGTGTTGAAAACACAATATCAGGCTTGTAGTTAAAAATATACTTTATTCCTTTATGGACAAATTGTTGAAA
>CAZPIS010000169.1:0-4504 GCA_964586745.1 uncultured Ruminiclostridium sp. | reverse complement strand
CTTTTTTACACACTTACTTATCAACCCTTGTTATCAATACTACCGTCTCAACATGCGGGGTCCAGGGGAACATATCAACCAGATTTTTGTATATTTATTCAAATTATATGTATAAATCACTCTGTTCTAGCCGAATGTTTCAAGTATTTCTGCATAATTATTCAGTCATCTTTTTTATATCCTCAATGGTAGGGTAACGGTTCTTACCGTCCGTTTTTTAAGTTTCTTTCTTGCAACAATTGACGGATTCTTTTTGTTTCTGCTTCAGCAATTACTTTCTCTGCCGCTCTTCCTGTATTTCTCTGATCCAGACACTTACAGGAGCTTTCCACTGCTCACTTTTATTAGGGATATTTTTAATCAGGCCTTTAGGATTCAGCCCAAGCTCTTTTGCTATTTTGATATCCTCATTGCTTAATCTGCACTTCTTTTTTGCCTCCTGCCAAAGTACTTCACTGTATGCCATGCATATTTACCTCAATTCCATATTCTTTATGCAAGTTATGGAAGCCAGTGCTTCCCTTTATTGATACATAGTTGGTTATCTACATGTCTTTATTTTCCGCAGCACTTTTTATATTTCTTCCCGCTGCCGCAAGGACAAGGATCATTTCTCCCCACCTTAGTACGAACAGCTAAGTCAATTACTTTGGCCTTTGGCTGGACTGACTTAAAGGGCACTTCCGGTAAAGGCTTTATAGATTTCTTTTCCTCCTGGAACAACTCATTTGGAGTATGTCCTTTTAACGCCCACTGGCGCGTATCATTATATAGCTCCATGATTTTCGCAGTTAGAATCTGTGTAAATTCAAAGGAGGGGAACTCCATCCAGCTCTGCAGATACTGGATAGTCAATGTGGGCTTTGAATCCGAGTTAATCATGTTTATTATCTGTGATGCAATTTCGTTAATATCTTGATCCTTCAGTTCGTAATGATCTGAAAGAAAACTGATAAAGCTGTTCATCTGCGGTGTTCTATCGACATAATCCGGATCACCGGCCTTTAGCAGCTGCTTTTTTGTAAAGGGATAATAGACAACCGACCTCCGCATTTCATGCTCCTGCATTATTTTTTTTGCATCAAAGACTCTGTCATCCTTAAAGCCATAGGGCGTGCTGCAAACCTGCCCATAGAAATCGCAGGCAAAGGACATCACCTCTAAAAATTCTGTAAATTCAATTTTCTCGCCTGTAAGAACCTCAATCCTCTCTTTAATGAGCCATGGCTCCATAACGCCATAATAATAAAGCATACCATGGGTCAAACGAATCCATTCTGTGTTGCGCCGGACAACTCTTTCAAGCTCACTGCCATCTGTCTGAATAAAAATGTTCATGATCTCCGTAGGTATGTAAAGCACCTTTTCATCCTCATAAATGCCGGTAAAGACCATACTGTATTTCATAAAGGCTTCCGCATTGGAAACCGAGATACCTTTGTCAGGCATGACGCCCGAATTTTTAAGGATCATTTTTATAAAATCATACCTGCCCTGGTCCAAAGCATATATAGCTCTTTTGAATTTTATGGGAATCAGCCTGGCAAGCTCCGCAGCCAGCGCTGGCTTTTTGAGAGCGCTTAAATTCTTAATTTCATAATTTTTGCGGATCTTATCCATTTCATCCTTTGTTAGTCCATTTACGGCTTCGTGCAGGCTGCACGGAATATTAACCTCCTTCCAAAGCCGTTTCTCCCTGCTTTCTGCCAGTTGTTGTCCAAAAGCCTTTGCATTTTCCAGAGCTTTCATCAGCATTTCTTCTGTATTCTTATCAATTCTTTCATCCATCAATATCCCCGCTTTCAAAATGGCAGTTCTTCAACCATCTCATCATCTGCATTTTTGTTCTAAAATCAACCTCTCTAAGCCGGTTGTCTTTACAGAATTATTAAATCTCCACAGCATAATAGCCTCCAGACTTTTTACTGCCTCGCCGTTCAATTAGACCTTTGTCAGTTAATTCTCGTATTTGCTTTTCTATCGTGCTAACCGGCCGATTGCCTAATGCTCCCGATGCATCTTTAGCTCTGATTCCAGGATTATTCTTTATGACATCTAATAGCAATTTTAATCCGCCATTTAATCCGCCATTTAATCCGCCATTTAATCCGCCATCCTGCCTTACTTTTAAGAACGGGAAAGCAACTTTTATAAAATTGGGTGTGATTGTAAAGATTGAACGATCATATTTCTTCAGTATTCTTATCATGCCTGAACCCAATTGCTCTACAAGGTGCATATCTTTGAAAACACGCATCAACTCCTTGTTCCTTGGTGCAGAATATCCACTGAAGAATTCCTCCTCAGTCATTCCCTGAACCAATCCACCAGTGGATGTTATTTCAATTCTGTCAGAAAATAATTCAATCTTCGGCGGTACTTCATTTGAGTAATCATTATGAACGATGGCGTTGATTACAGCTTCCCTCAACGCTATTTTATCAACGAGATTTTTTTCTTCTCTTTCTTTTGATGTGATTTTCGCAAGGGTACGGTTTTCAATTTCCAGCTTGTCCAATACCCGCTTTGCCGCCTTTATAAGGGAGCAATATCCGTATTCATTATTTTCTATTAATTCATAACGATCGTCTCCGCTATACTTTGCCACTTTAATTGACGTTCCATTCGTATCTGCAAGCAGATATGCGGCATAATTAAATTTCCCGTCCTCGGTCAGCAGTTCCAGATTATCAGCAAAATACTCGTTAAGCTGAAATTCATTTTCCTCATAAAATATTTTCAGCTGTTCAAAGGTAAGATCCGGTTTCGGAGAATTTATTTTCCCGATAGAATTCCTCGTTCTCTTTGCAAATAGATCCTCTATCAGATTTTGCGGCATGGGTTCTGTTGAACTGCCAATGCGCATGAAACAGCCATTGGGAGACATCCCATACCTTTTTATATAGTATGGCTTTTCTTGACCGCTGGCTATGTTGATTTTTATATAGTTCTTACCGGCACTCGTTTCACATATAACATCAAACAGCCCTAAAGTTGAAGGCAATATATTGTTCTTCACACGATCCTTTATCTTCAATTGAATATCATCTGCATTTGCGACGCCGGCAACATCTCCGTGATTGTCTATTCCAATATAAATTGTCCCGCCCTCAGGATAGTTTAGAAAGCTGACAACTTCCCGTTCCAGTTTGTCGTTAAGCTCCTGCTTGAACTCAACTCTATTTGTTTCTTCTTTGATTATAAACTCTCCCATTACAGTTCCTCCTCCGGACTCATAACATTTCTTCAATCGTCCCTATCAATTCGTTCGCAATATTGATGCTGTCCAACCGCATTATACTTTCCTCAGCACTCCCAAAGCTCAGAAGATTTATGCTTCCATACCAAACTATCCTTTGATCAATCACCGCAAATTTCTGATGAATATTTGATTTAAAAATAATGCTTGATCCTGTACTTCTTATGGAATTGAGCATATCATCAAATGCAGCCTTGTCCTTCTCTTTGTAGTCGGACTCGGGTCTGGTGATTATTGTGAGTTTTGCTCCGTTGTTAATACCTGAAGAGAAGATATTCATCATCTGAATTAGACGTTTTTTCGTCATATACGGACTGACAATAACCATATCTGATTTCGCAGAGGAAACATCATTACAGAATACTGTCATGAAATTATGGTTATCAAATATAGCGTTTGTGGCTTCAAATGGTTTACTGTCACTTTTAGCCGAATATCCTATGGAAGCATATTCTTTAAGCCTCTTCTGATACATCCGCTCAAGCACGCCAACATGAACGTCAACATAATCGTAAATCTGAACTTCGTTCTTATTTTGATATAATCTGTGAAGCCGGCCAGCATACTGCTGTACTGTTCCTTTCCAGGCAACAGGCATTGCCAGAAACAAGGTATCCAGTCTTGGTTCGTCAAATCCTTCCCCGACAAATCTGCCTGTGGCAACAATGACAATATTCTCTTTTGGTGGAATACCTGAAAGCCTTTCAAGTGTTGCTTTTCTTTCACGTGCCGGCATTCCGCCAATTAAAACAATAACATTCGGAAGCACCTTTGATAACTGATCCGTGATTAATTCAACGTGCGCTGTCCTCTCGGTCAGAATAATAGGGTTGCGTCCTTCTTTTACACAACTGATTACATCATCTATGATTAACTTATTGCGGATTTGACTGGTGCTGATTTCAGAATATATTTCACCGATAGACCATTCCTTTTCGTCCTGGCTGACAGGCTTTCTGAAAGGAGTGAAGCGGGGGATGATAAAGTGTTCAAACGGTCTTTTTTCTGCTTGTTCTCTCGCATCCACCTTGTATCTTACAGGACCGCAGTGCATGAATATAATGGGATGATGTCCATCCTGCCTCACAGGAGTTGCTGTAAGGCCGTAAACATATTTTGCTGAAACATTTTTCAATATTTGCTCAAAGCTGAAAGCAGGCACATGATGGCATTCATCTACGATAACCATACCATAATCCCGGACAACCTCGTTTACCTCGTCGCCTTTGACCAATGACTGCATAA
>CAZPIS010000168.1:1540-4528 GCA_964586745.1 uncultured Ruminiclostridium sp. | reverse complement strand
TGTTAGAATCTTTGTTGAATCCCATTATGTACGTGCCGTAAAGGGCGGACTTGGTGAAGCAAAAGCAAGCGCTAACTATGCCGCTTCTTTGAAAGCTCAGCAAATGGCAGCAAAAAAAGGCTATACTCAAGTTTTATGGCTTGACGGTGTTGAAAGAAAATATGTTGAAGAAGTTGGCACAATGAATGTTTTCTTTGTAATTGGAGACGAAGTAGTTACACCTGCACTTAACGGAAGTATACTCCCCGGTATCACAAGAAAATCTTGTTTAGAGCTTCTTCGTTCATGGGGACTAAATGTTTCTGAAAGAAAAGTTTCAATTCAAGAGATTTATGATGCCGCTGAAAAAGGCCAATTAAAAGAAGCTTTCGGTACCGGAACAGCAGCTGTTATCTCCCCTATCGGAGAGCTTTGCTGGAATGATAAAAAGCTTGCTCTAAGTGGCGGAAAAATCGGTGAACTATCACAGAAGCTATATGATAATATAACAGGAATTCAGTATACAAAACTACCGGATTCGTTTAATTGGATAGTTAAGGTTTAAACTAAATAATCATATTAACAAAACAATCAAAAAAGTAAACACAAATAATTTGGCTTCCCTGTGGCAAAAACCGTAGGGAGGCTTTTTTAACGATTAGATTTAACAAATTTTAAATTTGGGGGTTGAAAACAATTAATATTAATATTATAATGATAATCGCTGTGTGAAACGGTAATGCTATTTAGCTTGTCGTTCATATACAATTAATTTATTTGTTGCGGATTGGTGTAACGGTAGCACGACTGACTCTGGCTCAGTTTGTTAGGGTTCAAATCCTTAATCCGCAGCCAAATACCAGAAGCCGGTTTCAAGCCAGAGAACCGGCTTTTATTATTCTCTTTTTTGCTTGCTGCCAATCAGACGTCGCTGTCGCTTGTCTTCTTGGGTAAGCCTTGCATTGGTGCTACTAATGAATTACAATTCTAAATAGTGTAGCAACCTTTAGCGAAAATCTATTGCTTTAAATGATCCGCTGCTGTGGGCATGGCAGATAGCAATTGCCAGAGCATCAGCCGCATCGTCAGGCTTTGGAATTTTCTCTAGGTTGAGTAATATCTTTACCATCTGTTGCACCTGTTCTTTTTTAGCCCTGCCGTAGCCAACAACAGCCTGCTTTACCTGAAGAGGTGTATATTCATATACCTTGATATCGGCTTTTGCAGCAGCCAATAGTGCTACTCCCCTGCCGTGGCCTACTTTAATTGCTGTTTTAACATTTGTATTAAAGAACAATTCCTCAACTGCCATAGCTTCGGGATTATACTTTAGAATAAGCTTATCCAGACCATTGCTTAAGGATAATAATCTATCCGATAATTCAAGACCGGCTTCGGTAGTAATAGCACCCACATCAATAATTGAAAACTTATTACCTATGTAATCTATAACCCCATAGCCTGTTATCGCGAAACCGGGGTCAATTCCTAATATTCTCATGTGTTTACCTCAATTAAAAGTGTTCATAATAAGCATACATTTTCTATACAAGGTATTGCATATTTATACACGCTATTGTATAATTATAAAAACCCAACCGTTAACGTAATTTATAATTACAATCGAGTGTCAGGAACATTTTAGTTCCTTAATAAAAAATAATTATAACCTTATTTTAGCACAGATTGGAGAGATTTTTAATGAGTAAGGAAAAAATAGTACTCGCATATTCAGGAGGTCTTGATACTTCTATCATTATTCCGTGGCTTAAAGAAAACTATGATGCAGAAGTTATTGCCGTTGCAGCTGATGTCGGGCAAGCGGAAGAACTGGATCACTTAAATGAAAAGGCTATAAAAACCGGTGCCAGCAAAATTTTTATTGAAGATCTTACAGAAGAATTCATTACGGATTTTATATACCCAACTTTAAAGGCCGGGGCTGTTTATGAAGGGAAATACCTGCTAGGAACATCTTTTGCCAGACCTATCATTGCAAAGCGTATGGTTGAGATTGCCGAAAGAGAAGGCGCTACTGCCATATGCCATGGCGCAACCGGTAAAGGTAATGATCAGGTACGTTTTGAGCTTACTATCAAAGCCCTTGCTCCCCACCTTAAAATTATAGCTCCGTGGAGAATCTGGGATATAAAATCCAGAGATGAAGAGATTGATTATGCAATAGCAAGAGATATTCCCATACCTGTCAGTAAGAGCAGCAATTACAGCCGGGATAGAAACATCTGGCATCTGAGCCATGAAGGCTCTGAGCTTGAAAGTCCCGCAAATGAACCAATTTATGATAGATTGCTCCAACTGTCGGTAACACCTGAAAAGGCTCCCGATAGCCCTACTTACGTAGAAATTGAATTTGATAAAGGAATTCCTGTTAAGGTTAACGGTAATAAGCTATCTCCTATTGAGCTTATGAAAACATTAAATAAATTAGGCGGAGAAAACGGTGTCGGTATAATCGACATTGTAGAAAATCGTCTTGTAGGCATGAAATCCCGTGGTGTTTATGAAACTCCCGGAGGAACAATACTTTATGCAGCCCATCAAGAGCTGGAGAATATTACTCTTGACAGGGATACATCACATTATAAGGCACTTGTTGCACAAAGATTTTCTGAGCTTGTATACTTCGGACAATGGTATACTCCGCTTCGTGAAGCAATCTCGGCCTTTGTAGATTCAACACAGAAATATGTTACAGGTACAGTTAAGCTGAAATTGTATAAAGGCAATGTTATTCCCGCAGGTACAACCTCTCCCTATTCTCTCTTTAGTGAAGAACTATGTACCTTCGGAGAGGATAATGTCTATAATCAAAAGGATGCTGAGGGTTTCATTAATCTCTTTGGTTTACCTTGTAAGGTTCAGGCCAACATGAAGAAACTTAACAATATCAAAGATTGATTAATAATAGTATAATTACACTGTCAGCTATATATGGTTGGCAGTGTATTAATTTAATTTAGAATTGAGGATTTGTTATGAAGCTTTGGG
>CAZPIS010000168.1:0-1528 GCA_964586745.1 uncultured Ruminiclostridium sp. | reverse complement strand
CGGAATTATTCCTTTGCCGGATGCCGAACTGATATATAAAACCCTGTTTGAGATTCTCGAAGATATTGAGAATGGTAAAGTGGAATTTGAGGTGTCAGCCGAAGATATTCACATGAATATAGAAACCCTTATTATTTCCAGAATCGGTGATGTAGGGAAAAAACTTCATACAGGCCGGAGCAGAAACGATCAGGTGGCATTGGATATCAGAATGTATCTTAAAGATGAGGCTGTAGAGCTAAAGAGAATGCTGAAGGTTCTTCTTGGTGTTATAATAAGGATTTCCGAGGAAAATCTTGATACAATAATGCCAGGGTATACTCATTTACAAAAGGCACAACCTATTACTCTCTCCCATCACCACATGGCATATTTTCAAATGTTTAAAAGAGATATTGAGAGGTTGGATGATTGCGTAAAAAGAATGAATTTTATGCCATTAGGTTCAGGTGCGCTTGCCGGAACTACATATCCTCTTAACAGACAAATGGTAGCTTCTGAATTAGGTTTCGACAATATAACAGCCAACAGTATAGACGGAGTCAGCGACAGGGATTTTGCAATTGAACTGGCTTCCTGTCTTTCCATAATAATGATGCATTTATCAAGATTCAGCGAAGAAATTATTCTTTGGTGCTCGGGAGAGTTCTCATTTATAGAACTTGATGATGCATACAGTACCGGTTCTTCTATTATGCCTCAAAAAAAGAATCCTGATGTTGCGGAGTTGGTTCGCGGTAAAACAGGAAGGGTTTACGGAAGTCTCTTTTCTCTGCTTACAGTTATGAAAGGTCTCCCTTTGGCATACAACAAAGATATGCAGGAGGACAAGGAAGCTATTTTCAATGCTGTTGATACTGTAAAGCTCTGCCTCCCTATTTTTACAAAGATGCTGGATACTATGAAAATAAATAAAAATACTATGTATAATGCCGCTAAAGGCGGTTTTACCAACGCTACAGATATGGCTGACTATCTGGTTAAAAAAGGAATCCCATTCAGAGATTCTCATGAGATCATCGGACGTATGGTAGCATATTGCCTGGGAAAAAACATAAGCATTGATGACATGAATATGGACGAATTCAAATCTTTTTCTGATAAAATTGAAAATGATGTATACGATGCAATAAGTCTTAACACATGTGTAAACGAGAGAAAAATACCGGGCGGTCCTGCTAAGGAAAGTGTAATCGAGCAAATCAAAGCCGGCAGGAATTTTATTTGAAGGTCGCTACACTGTTTACGAAGAGCGCAGCGACGAAAGGAAACAGTAGTAGCACCCATGCATGGCTTGCCCAAGAAGCCGAGCGACAGCGAAGTCTGATTGGAACAATAAGCTAAAAAAAAGCTCTTCAGAATTAAATAATATTTGCTTGATTTTATCTGAAGAGCTTTTTACTTAATAGAGCGAGATTAAAAAGCCTCGATTACATTCATCGAGGCTTCTTAATATGGTTTTGCTTTTTTATCTAACGCTTTTCCGAAGCTTTGCCAGGAATTTCTTATCTTACCTCGCATTTCTTCA
>CAZPIS010000167.1:0-4530 GCA_964586745.1 uncultured Ruminiclostridium sp. | reverse complement strand
AATGAGCCATTACAGGCTTGGACAAAAAATTTGGAAAGATTGAATGTTTGCAGCCAGAAGGGTTTAGGGGAGTGCTTTGACAGCACAATAGGCGCCGGAACCGTTCAAATGCCATTCGGAGGAAAGTACCAGCTTACACCTGCCGAGGGAATGGTGGCAAAGCTACCCGTGGAAAACGGCAGGACTACAACCGGTACAATAATGACCTATGGCTTTGATCCTGTGATATCAAAATGGAGTCCATTCCATGGCGCGGTTTATGCCATAGTGGAATCTCTCGCTCGTCTTGTTGCGACAGGTGGGGATTACAAACAGGCAAGATTAACACTGCAGGAATATTTCGAAAAATTAGGCACCAATTCAGAAAAATGGGGGAAGCCTTTATCGGCTCTTTTAGGGGCTTTTTACGCGCAGAATGAACTGAAGGTGGCTGCAATCGGTGGGAAAGACAGCATGTCGGGAACATTTAACGATATACATGTTCCTCCAACATTGGTTTCCTTCGCTTTGGCTCCTACAGATGTTACAAATGTAATCTCGCCGGAATTCAAAAAAGCGGGAAGTGTTTTAGTGCTTCTTACCATTGAGAAAGATGAACTGCTGCTTCCTGATTTTAACGAGATTGATAAAATATTTATCAAGATAAATACCTTGATCAAGGATAAAGTGATTTTATCGGCAGCATCTCTTAAGGTCGGCGGTTTGGCAGAGGCCTTATGTAAGATGGCCTTTGGAAACGGTATAGGAGTCAAACTGGAAGATTTGAGCTTTGATCGTCTGTTCAAGCTTGATTACGGTACAATTTTAGTTGAAGTTGATAAAGGAAATGACATATCCAATCTGTTTGCCGGCTTCAATTATACGGTAGTTGGAGAAACTGTTACAGAACCTGCCATAATAACTGCAAACGGCAATATTTCTCTTGAGAACCTTCAGATGGCCTGGGAGGGCTCACTTGAAAAAATATTCCCTACTAAAACTAACGGTGATATAAGCAGAGTAAAATCTATTAGCTATAATCTCAAGAAAAGGTACAGAAAAGAAATTCATATAGCGAGACCAAGAGCATTTATACCGGTATTCCCGGGCACAAATTGTGAATATGATGTTAAGCGTAAACTTGAAGCAGCAGGTGCTATAACAGAGATTTTGGTGTTAAAGAATCTTACGGCTCGTGAAATTGAACATTCTATTACCGAAATGAAGAAGCGGATAGATGATAGCAATATTATTATGATTCCCGGAGGATTTAGTGCAGGAGACGAACCGGAAGGCTCAGGAAAGTTTATAGCTACTGTGTTTAGAAATCCTTATCTTACAGAGGCAGTTATGGACCTTTTAAATAAAAGGGATGGTCTTGTATTGGGAATTTGCAACGGATTTCAGGCTCTTGTCAAATTAGGGCTTCTTCCTTATGGTGAAATAAGGCCTCTTGATGAAACGTGCCCCACATTGACATTTAATACAATCGGTCGTCATGTGTCTTCATTGGTAAATACAAGAGTGGCTTCCAACCTATCACCTTGGCTATCAAAGGTTAAGACCGGAGATATCTATACCGTAGCTGTTTCCCACGGAGAAGGCAGATTCGTAGCAAGTCCTTCAGCATTGGAAGAATTGGAGAAAAACGGTCAAATTGCTACACAGTATGTTGACCATGACGGTAAACCCACTATGGATATCAGGTACAATCCCAACGGTTCCGTACTGGCAATTGAAGGCATAACCAGCAAGGATGGCAGAATCTTTGGGAAGATGGCTCACGATGAGCGCTATACTTTAAATACCTTTATGAATGTCCCCGGTAAAAAGGATCAGAAAATATTTGAGTCAGGTGTTGAATACTTCCTATAAATAAAGATGTTCTCCGCATAATTGATGGCGGGTTGCAAGCAATAATTAAGTATGGTTTCACATACCGGAAACATTTAATGTCCGGCAAGCTCTTATTTAAGGAAACATTTTATGGGAAAAGCTTCTATGTCTAACCATTATAAGAAAGACCTACGTTCTATTTACAATAAAGTGCGGCATATAGTGAGATTGAAGGGAAAGAACCAAAAAAGCTTTCCCTCCAATATAGCCTTGTTATGTGGAAGGCATTGAGCCTACGCTACAGAGAATATGGATATTGTAAACCCTTATGTGCCCTATACATACGAGCAAATGAAAGATGAAAGTGTCAAGCTGGTTGAGCTATACCCGGAAATAATCACTCTTGGCAGCATAGGTGATTCTGTTGAAGGGCGGGAGCTTACCTTAATTAAGCTCGGAAAGGGCTATAAAAAAATAATTCTCTGCGGGTCACATCATGCAAGAGAATATATTTCAAGCTCATATTTGATGAAAATGACTGAGGAATATGCCAAGGCATATTCTAACAGTAATTACTTTGGGAAATATAATGTCAGGGAAATATTAGATAGGGTTAGCATTTATATTGTCCCGATGGTGAATCCGGATGGTGTAAATCTTGTTAATAAAGGACTTGAGGCTGTAAATAATAAAGAAGCCGTAGAGGCAATGGTAATGCTAAGGCCTTTTTATAGGGAATGGAAAGCTAATATAAACGGGGTGGATTTAAATCGTCAATACCCTGCAAAATGGAATGAGAAATATGATGAGGTGGAAAAACCCGCTTCGGAGAGCTTTAAGGGGAATGAGTCCGGTACTGAGCCTGAGATTCAAGCCATGATGAAGCTTTCAATGGATAATGATTTCTTATTAGCTGCATCATTCCATTCAAAGGGAAATGTGATATACTGGGCTGACCGAGGCACAGTGGATTTGATTCCCGGAGTAAATGATATTGCTAAACGGTTAGCAGCACTAACAAAATATCAGAGGATGCCGGTTTCCGAGGATCCTTCGGTATATGGAGCAGGTTATGAAAACTGGTTTAGGTTGGTGTTTTTACATCCTGCATTTTGTATAGAGTTGACCCCTTACAATAATACCGATGTGCCACATGATGATAAGAAATTTGATGATCTGGTCTGGAATAACGCCAGGTACATAGGGCTTTTTATGGCGAATGAGGCTCTTTGCAGGCAATAATTTCATATGCCTGAGTATAATTTTTATATTATCTCATCCCTTTCCCTTGATGCTTATGATGGAGAATGTGGATGGGGGAATAGGATGTAACAAAGGTAAAAAATAATATTGCACATTTTTCAAAAATGGTATATGACAGGTAGTGGCATGTATTAAATAAAGTCTAAAATGAGGTGTTTTTAATGTACCAGCCCCATCGGAAAAAGCGGAGATTGAATCCCCGTAGATTTATTACCTTTCTGCTCTTTCTCGGAGTTTTTGTTACGGTAATTGTCCTTGCTATAAATGGAAAACCCCCTATTCCTGATAATTCTAAGACGCAGGTAGAACCTGATCCTAGTCCTATAAATAATATAACTTTTGAACCGGCGCAGGAAGCTATTGTTCAGCCAACCCCCTGGCCTACACCGGAACCGATGCCAAATGAGAGCACAGATCGTTCTGTGCTGGACACATCTTGGGAGGACCCAGCTGTTTTTACAGGCGATTTTGCCTTCAATGATATAAAAAAGATTTTTACTAAAAAAGACGGTACAACCATTGATTATTGGGTGTTTGAAAAAAAACAGCCTGTTGACTATGTTCCTAAGGATGATATTGTCTTTGGAAATTCAAAAGAATATTCTGATTTAAGTGGAGTAACGGCATTCAGAGGGAATAATTATCGGGATTCGGCATCCTATGGAAGCCGTACTGTTACAGAAAAGAAGCTGGAAATTGTATGGTCCCATGATATAGGTGCTATTGAGGCAGAAAACAGCAGATGGCCCGGAACCGGTTGGACAGGACAGCCTCTTTTAGTCAACTGGTCTAAAGAAGTCCGAAACATTATGAACATTAATGATGAGATGAAGGCAAAAAATCTCGTAGAGGTTATATATCCCACCTTAGACGGGAATATTTATTTTTTGGATATTGAAACAGGAAAGCCTACAAGGGAGAAGATTGAAGTTGGTTTCCCGATGAAAGGAACCGGCATGGTAGACCCAAGAGGTTACCCTCTTTTATTTGCCGGTATAGGGCTTAATGAAAACGGCGAAAATATTGCTGAGTTTAAATATAAAATGTTTAATCTTATAGATCAAACACCCATATATGATATTTTTGGGCGTGATCCTGTAGCCTTCCGAAGATGGGGAGCCTTTGATTCCTCCGCAATCATTGATAAAAAAACAGACACCTTTGTTGAAGCGGCTGAAAACGGTTTGATTTATAGGGTTAAGCTAAATACGAATTTCGATTTAGAGGCAAAGAGTATATCTATAGCTCCCCAATTGACCAGATATCGATATAAGGATTCAACCAATATCGAGCTGGGAATAGAAAACTCTCCGGCTTATTACAAGAATTTTATGTATTTTTGCGATAACGGCGGTATATTTCAATGTCTTGATCTTAACACTTTAAAACCTGTGTGGGCTTATGATGTAGGAGATGATACCGATTCTTCACCGGTTATAGAAGAGACGAGCG
>CAZPIS010000166.1:4168-4548 GCA_964586745.1 uncultured Ruminiclostridium sp. | reverse complement strand
GATCAGTAACCATGATTGGCTTGTTAATGGGCGCCGTAATAGGCGTAATCATTGTATTTTTGATTGCCTACTTTGACAACACAGTAAAAACACCGGAAGATATTAAAAAGCATTTGAATTTACCGGTAATAGGCACAATACCAGCCTTTAAGGCTGATAAGAAGGGGGCTTGATTATGTTAGAAGAATACACAATCATCACTCATACTGATCCTAAATCTCCGGTTTCTGAGGCATATAGGGTGCTAAGAACCAATATCCAGTATTCAAGCGTGGACAAGCCCTTAAAAACTTTAGTAGTCACAAGCGCCGGGCCTATGGAGGGAAAGACCACCACAATAGCAAATCTTGCCGTCACCTTTGCCCAGGCAGGAAATAAGG
>CAZPIS010000166.1:0-4158 GCA_964586745.1 uncultured Ruminiclostridium sp. | reverse complement strand
ATACTGATCTTAGAAAACCAAAGGTACATAAAGTTTTTAAGCTTTTTAATGAGAAGGGCATCACGAATTTATTAACTGCTCAAGAGGGCTTTACATCATTTATAAGGCATGATATAGTCAAAAATCTGGATGTTTTAACAAGTGGAACTATTCCTCCAAACCCTTCTGAATTATTAAACTCAAATGCTATGAGGAATTTTATTGAAAATGTTAGAGCTGAATACGATATAGTATTATTGGATTCACCGCCGGTAGGAAGCGTTACCGATGCATCCATAATTTCAACCTATGTTGACGGTACTATATTGGTAGCAAAATCGGGTAAGGTGGAAGTTGATGCAGTTAAAAGAGCTAAGGAAACACTGGATAAGGTAAATGCAAATATTATCGGCGTTGTCCTTAATAATCTTGATAAAAAGGCAATAGGAAATAGTTATTATTATCAGTATTATTATAGTGATGAGGTTACAGGAAAGAAGAAAAGGAAAAGCAGAAAAGCACAGAAAATAGAAACTATAGATGATGACTAAGTATTTTCAATTTAGGGGGAGCATTAGTTGTACATAGATATTCACAGTCATATTATTCCGGGAATAGATGATGGTGCTAAAGATGAAGTCATGGCTTTAGAGATGCTCAAAATTGCGAAAAAAAGCGGTACCGGCCATATTATAGCTACGCCCCATTATGTCTATGGAAATACCAGGTACGGGTTTACTACCATTATTGAAAAATGTGCGCATTTTAATAGTCTTGCTGCTGGTGCCGGAATAAATATAACTATATACCCGGGCTGTGAAGTATTTATATGCCCTGAGTTAGTAGAACTATATGAGCAGGGATTGAAAGGAACCCTCGCGGAATCCTGCTACATGCTGATAGAGTTTCCGATGATGAGCATACCTTCTTATACCGATAATGTACTGTATAATCTTCAACTTAAGGGAATCACCCCGATTATTGCACATCCTGAACGCTATATTGAGATACAGCGCAAACCTGAACTGATGGAAGCCTATATAGACAGGGGTATTCTTTCACAGGTCAATTCAGGAAGTATTACGGGCATTTATGGCATGAAAGCTAAAAAGACAGTGATGCGGCTTATTAAGGAAGGATGGGCTCAATTTGTGGCATCAGATGCACATTCTAATAACAGCCGTAACCCCGACCTGGCAAATGCAGCCGCAATAATTGAAAAGAAATTCGGGTTAAAGATGCGTGAGGATCTCTTTACGCGGAATGCATTAAAAATAATAAATATTGAGCTTTAGTGAATAATAGATTTTAGGTTAAGTCATTTGACTGTTGTTGTGATTAAACATCCGGCAACAGTTTTTTTGCACTAAATGGGTATTTCCGATGTAAGATATAAAAAAGAAACCCTGAGTCTCCTCAGGATTTCATAATTACAAATATTATCTATGAGTTTTTTACTTTGCAGATGATTTACTCTTTCTGGTTAATAACAGTATTGCAGAGAGAATACATATTCCGCCGACAATATAGAAAGCTTCTGCTGGGACTCCGCCTGTCTGTGGTAAAGCCTCAGGGACTTTCTCATCTACAACATCAATAATCGGCAATGCTTGTGGAACTTTGTTTTCTTCAAATTCTACTGTTTCTCCATATTGTTCTTTAATAACAATATCAGAATTCAATGGAGTCAACGGATCTTTTATTTCTTCAGTGACTGCAAAAGCCATTGTTGTAAACAAAAATGTAAATAATAAAGCCAGTAATAGGCATAGCGTCTTTTTCAAGTTATTCCCCTCCTCAAGGATTTCATATGTGAGATAATTATACAATGATTAACATTTTTTTGCAATATAAAATTAACAAAAATATCTAATTTCTATCCAATATTATTGCCGCTTCCTCTTTGTAATCTTTTAAATCGGCTTTAACAGGCGGTTGGATATCAATACATTTTTTCGATAATTCTTCTGCTTTTTGATAGTTGTTATTTTCCGCATAATACTTCGCGGCTTCCACATAGCTTTTGGCTAAAAGCTCATAGTTTTTATCATGATAAGGCTGGTAGGAGACCACCTTCTCTGCGTATTCAAGTGCCTCAATGGGTCTATTAAGACCATTATACAATCTGATCAGTGCTCTGTTGGTTTCCGGGAAATAGGCATTCTGAGAAACACTTTTTTCTGCCATAGTTAAGGCAGCCTCATTCCATGCCATTGTGTTTTCAGAATTTTTATTTTGGTAAGCAAAATAGCTGTAAAGATTACTTAGTTCATATGAATATTTGTAGTTGTACGGATCAAGACGAAGGGCCTCTTCATAATAAGGACGGGCCGAAGTATATTCTTTTTTTGCTGTAAAATCCAGCCCTTTTTTTGCGTTGTAAGCAGCAATAGCAGTAATACCGTTAATTAGTATCAGTATAGCGGAAATTACAGAAAGAAGGGGAGCAACCCAACTGCTCTTTAGCTTTATTATGTGTTTTGTATCGGGCGTTCCCAATACAATCATTGCCCAAAGCAACAGGCTCATAGATACATAGGATAAATCAAAATCAAATGTGGAGTGTATTACAAGTGCAACGAATCCTGAAAACAGGCCTGCCATATAAATCTTTTTTTGTGTATTGTCTGCTTTTATGATTCCTCTGAATATATAAAATATGGATAAAACTATTGTAGCTGTAAAGGAGAAAAAACCCAGAATACCGGCTTCGACAAATATCTCCAGAAAGTGGTTATGCACCGCTCTGCTGATGTAATAAGACTCCTGGACACCGTAATAAAGAACCTCCCAGGCACCCCCTCCGGCACCAAGCAGCCAGTTCTTTGATATTAACTTTAGTGCGTCTATATCGAAAATTATGCGTATGGAAATATTCTTTTCAGAAAGACTGATTCTGGCAAAACGTTCTATGATATTTTCAGGAATCAAGCCGATTATTCTGTCCCATAAAAGGAATATGGAAATTATAATAAAGCACACCACAGCAATCTGAACAGTCAGATTTACCGCTTTAGGAAGGTTTAGCTTTTTCTTTGTGCGCGATACTAAAAATAGTACGCCTTCGTAGACAACAGCAATAAAGATAGTGGCAATAAAAGAAATCAGTAAGAGCTGTGTCAAAACTGATGCATCTTGCGATGCAGTCTGAGCGGAGGCCTTCTGCATGATTAAGAATGCCGGAATTGCCGAGCAGAAAAATGAGCCGGTAGTTTTAAGTCTAAAGCCCTTGGCTTGAATCAATAAAAGCACTAAAACTGCTAAAAATCCAACTATATAGCCTCCCCGTGACCTCGTAAGAAGCATGGCAAGAAGAATTGTAGTGTTCATTCCTGTCAAGAGTATTCTGTAAATAGGCTTGTCCAGAAAGTACATCAGTGTGAGTGAGAAAATAACGGCTATCATGTAATAAATGGCCACAGTATTTGCATATTGCAGTGTTCCGCCTACCCGTCTTTGATTGAGTGTGTCATTCAAAAATCTGAAAGCTCCGGTAATAGCCTCAAGACCTATTATTGCATTTATAAAAGCACTTAAAACCATAGGCGCCATTAAAGCAATACTAAGCTTGTCTCGTTTATCCTGATAAAAATCATACAAAACAATTGCAAAAACAAGGTATTCGGTTACTTGCACAAGAATTGAAAGGTTTTCACGAGGATTAACTGCGGGAATAAATGCTAAGCAGTATGCCACAATAAGTAAAGTTCCAAAAATAAGAAGCCATTTGTTGTAGAATACATCTTCTTTATTGGTAAGCTTTATCATAAAATAGCAAAAGGCCAGCAGTGCTAATACTGCTAAAAAGGCAGAAGCTTCCAAATCAAAAAAAAGTCCCCTGAAAAGCGGAGAAATTGCTGTGATGAGCATCATAAGGGTTACTATTATTTTTTTCATATCGCACCTGTATTAAGGGAGAAACATCCCTTTTATTCTAAAGGTATTTTTTGCTAAAAATATAGTATCATATCTTGTGTAATAGTGTCAAATAGTGGGATATAGGCTTAGGACGCAAAAAAAGCTCCGGCGTATAGCTTGGAGCTTATGTGGAATTATTAATAAATAGTCGATATGATTATTCAACAATAATGCCTTTGATCTCATGGATGAAATTGTCGGGGTCTTCGTTATGAACTTCAACCTTGATGGGCTTGGAAAGATCAAGACTAAAAATACCCA
>CAZPIS010000165.1:0-4584 GCA_964586745.1 uncultured Ruminiclostridium sp. | reverse complement strand
TTATTATCATAATAAAGTGAAGAATAATGGCATAAGCTGAGCCCCATCCTATTGCGGAAAAACGGCGCCAGAATTCACAAGCCACAACATCAGTAGAAGATGTCGCAAGAGCCAATCCCAATGACCAGAAATTGATTGCTATAAGCATTGCAAAAAAACACAGGTTAGCTGGAGCTTTGTGATTGTGTTGCAGAACAAGTATTCCACTGACCAGCGAAATAATACATGCTGTAAAGAATAATATCGAAAAGATTGTCGTATATTGCATCATTCCACCTCTTCATGCGGAGTATTGCTAAGTATAAATATGCTATATATGTCTTTTTCCCCAAATTCCAAATTAGTAACAAGATTTTTGGGAATAACAATGAATAAATGGGATGATTTCTGCCTTGACATAAAAAAGTCCGGAAAAAACTATTTTAAATAGGTTTAGGTAAAAATCAAGCCTGAACACTATAACCTGTCCGAATGCATATCATAGAATATGAGCTTTTAGCCAAGAGGTTTTAGATGTTCTATTTAGATAATGCGGCCACCTCCTTTCCCAAGCCTGTGGAAGTCTATGACAGAATGAATCTGTTTATAAGGGAAGACTGTGCCAATCCCGGACGTTCATCTCATGAAATGGCAAGAACATCGGCCTCATGGGTAATGAAAACCAGAGAGGCTGCAGCAAGCCTTTTTAATATCGATAACCCACTCAGAATAGGTTTTACCGCAAATGCTACTTATGCTCTGAATATGGCGATACAAGGTGTTCTCAAAAAAGGCGACCATGTCATAACTACAGCGATGGACCATAATTCGGTTTTAAGGCCTCTATACGAGCTTAAGAGGAAAGGTATAATAGATTATACAGTTATAATGCCATATAATTCATACGGTGCGATAGATGCTTTTGCGGTGTCCAAGGCAGTGAATCCTAATACAAGGCTGATCGTTCTAACGGCTTCTTCCAATCTTACCGGTACAATTATGCCATATGAGGAAATTGGTGAAATAGCACGAAAAAAAGGTATTATTTATCTAATAGACGGTGCCCAGGGTGTCGGTGCATTACCCTTTGATGTTAAGAGCATGAATATTTCAATGCTGGCATTCCCGGGCCATAAAGGCCTGATGGGGCCTCAGGGAACCGGAGGATTGTATGTAAACGAGGATGTAACCTTAAGTCCCATTATACAGGGGGGGACAGGAAGCCGCTCCTTTGAGACATTTCAGCCACTTTTTATGCCGGATATCATAGAATGCGGAACATTGAATACTCCGGGCATTGTAGGTTTAGGCGCAGGAATAGAATTTATTTTAAAGACCGGTACGGATGCTATTCTTAAGAGAAAAGAGCTTCTTATTACAAAACTTTATGAAGGGTTGGCTGTACATAGAAAAATCAAACTGTATTCAATTGCGGAGAATCATAAAAACAGCGGAATAATCGCTTTTAGTATTAATGGACTAGACTCTTCCGAAATTGCCAACCTTTTGGACTCAAAATACCATATTGCCACCAGATCCGGCTTTCATTGCGCTCCTTTAGCACACAAAGCACTGGGCACAGAAAAAACCGGTCTTCTAAGACTTAGCTTGGGATATTTTAATACCCCTGACGAAATTCAATACACCATTGACAGTATAAAAGAAATTGCTGAGGACAGTAAAGCTTAGATATCAATAAAAGTAATTTCGGGAGATGAGCCCAGTCTGAAAGGGACTATGACATTGCCTATTCCTCGGCTTATATAAACCGTAGTACCGTTTATTGCATGAAGCCCTTTACGGTAACCTGCCTTACAAGTCTCTTCTTTTCTGAAGATTTTATATTCTAACCCGAAGGGCATCCAAATCTGACCGCCATGGAAATGGCCTGACAGCAGAGCATCAACTTCTCCGGGGGATAACGATAATGCAAATTCGGGATTATGGCTGATAGCAATCGTCATATCCGCAGCAGAATCCCTTTTTGAAAGGGCAAGCTCTTTATCAGGATTGCCCTGTCTGTAATCATCTATGCCAACGAGATTTATACTTTTTTCCGCCTTTTTGAAAACTGTTGAATCATTTATCAATAGCTTCAGCCCGGAGCTTTTTAAATTGAACATAAAAAGTTCCCTGGACTTAGGATTTTTTTTGAAGCAAAGATGGTCGTGATTTCCCATTACAGCGAAAACCGGAATATTTACCGCAACTTCTTTAATCCAACGCGTAAAAGTATAGATATGCTTTTCTTTATCTATCATATCACCGGCGATAATAATTAGATCAGGCTTGTTATCCAATATCGTTTTAGCTGCCGCTTCTGAAGAAACCATAATAAGACCCATATGAACATCAGAAATGAGAGCAATTCTAATATTCAGATTTTTCTGAGGGATTCTTATAAATTCACATTTCAGGTGCCCGGCTTGCAACACCATTATCAATATAAATAACAAAACCGTTAATAGGGCATAATACAAATTCTGTCACCACCTTTATCAGCTTACCATATGATTCACAATGCCGACAAGTTATATGAAGAATTAGTATAATCAATTGAAGGAATAAGGATAAATACTTTGTTTTACATTAGATAAGCAGTGATAAATAATCATTAGCGTATAATAAAGAATATAGTTCTGTATATGGAGGAAAAGAAGAATGAAAAGAGCTATTATCATTGTTTTAGATAGCCTTGGAGTGGGTGAGCTTCCCGATGCCGGATCTTATGGAGACGTTGGGAGCAATACACTTGGGAATATAACCCAGGCAATGAAAAATGAACCTTGGTTTATGCTTGAGAATCTAAAAAGCATGGGTTTAGGGCATATCGAGGGAGTAGAACTCATAGAAGAGGTTAAAAATCCACTGGGCTCAATGGGGCGTTTAGGGGAGCTGTCAAAAGGAAAGGATACCACTACAGGACATTGGGAAATTGCAGGGATAGTATTGGAGGACGCTTTTCCTATCTATCCGGACGGATTTCCGGATGAAGTCATTGATGCCTTTGAAAAAGCTATAGGAACAAAGTGTATCGGTAATTATCCGGCATCGGGAACGGCTATTATTGAGGAACTCGGAGAAGAGCACATGAAAACGGGGTATCCTATTGTTTATACTTCAGCTGACAGCGTATTTCAAATAGCATCTCACGAGGATATAATTCCCATAGAACAGCTTTATGATATATGTGAAAAGGCACGAGATATATTAAAGGGAAAGCATGCCGTAGGAAGGGTTATAGCCCGTCCCTTTGAAGGGCAGTCAGGAAACTTTAAGCGTACTGACAGAAGACGAGATTTTTCCCTAAAGCCGATTAAGAAAACGGTGTTGGATTTCACCAGGGAACAAGGCTTGGAGGTAAGAGCAGTCGGAAAAATTGAAGATATTTTTGCAGGTGAGGGCATAACCCATGCAGTGCACATTCATGGCAATATGGACGGGATAGACCGCACAATCGAATGGATTAAGGATGATTTTTCGGGAATTCTTTTTACTAACCTTGTGGACTTTGATATGCTTTACGGCCACCGGAATAATGTTGAAGGGTATGCCCGGGCAATAGAGGATTTTGACAGGCGCCTGCCTGAAATAACCGGAGAAATGAAGGATGACGATATATTAATTATTACTGCGGATCACGGGTGCGATCCCACAACCGATAGCACAGACCATTCAAGGGAATATGTACCCCTATTAGTTTATGGAAAACCAATTAATAAAGGAGTAAACCTTTACACGCGGGACAGCTTTTCCGACATAGCAGCCACAGTTGCCGAGTATTTGGGTGTTGAGGCTCAGATTGAAGGCAAGAGCTTTCTGAAAGATATAACTTATTGACCAGCCGCCTATACGACTTGTGTAAGCGGCGTGACTGCTAAATTGTTGCTGGCTATAGCCGCTTTACATGATTTTCACACAGTAAGCATAGTGGGATATCTTAATTTAGCTATAATCCGAAGAGGAAGGTTGTGTTTTCATGAGGATGGTTGATATCATCATTAAAAAGAAGGAAGGACTAAAACTTTTCAAGGAGGAAATTGAGTTTTTCATTAAAGGTATAACAGACGGCTCAATTCCTGATTATCAGGCAAGTGCATTGCTGATGGCAATCTGTATAAAGGGTATGGACGAGGAGGAAACCCTGAATCTTACCCTGGCAATGGTAGCCTCCGGCGACTCTATTGATCTTTCTCAAATACCAAAAATAAAGGTTGACAAACATAGCACCGGGGGCGTAGGTGACAAGACCACAATGATTCTGGGGCCGATGGTTGCGGCACTGGGAATTCCCGTGGCAAAGATGAGCGGCAGAGGACTAGGGCATACCGGAGGTACTATTGATAAGCTTGAATCAATACCCGGATTTAATACCGGGCTTTCTCAGGACGAATTTATTAAAATTGTTCAGGACATAGGTCTTGCTGTGGCAGGGCAGACCGGGAATCTGGTTCCCGCCGATAAAAAGCTCTACGCCCTAAGAGATGTCACCGGAACAGTGGAGAGTATACCGCTTATTTCTGCAAGCATTATGAGCAAAAAGCTTGCAGCCGGGTCCGATGCCATTGTACTGGATGTTAAGGTGGGAAGCGGTGCCTTTATGAA
>CAZPIS010000164.1:0-4588 GCA_964586745.1 uncultured Ruminiclostridium sp. | reverse complement strand
CCGAAAACTTTGAAAATGATGTGCTAAAGGCAAGGAGCTTCATAAGCAAAAAGCTCAATTATACAACGACAGTGTATAGATTTCCCGGGGGATCAATGAGTCGAAGCAAAAACGTAATCAAAGCAAGAGCGGAGATACTGGCAAAATTGGGATACAAATATTTCGACTGGAATGTCACAACGGCCGACACTGACCCGAATCTGCGAAAATATGGAACAGAGGAGCAAATAGTGAATTTACTGGCTAATAATATTCTGAAGAATACCAAAGGGAAGGATAAGCTGGTCATTCTCATGCACGACTCGGATGGGAAAAAATATTCGGCAAAGGCATTGCCCCTAATTATAGAAGGCTTAAAAGAGCAGGGATATGAATTCGACGTTTTAACCAACTACTGAGACTCAGAACCTAAATTCATTCAAACTTTCATAAGAGCAAAATTCTAATAAAATCATTGATTCCATTGCTTAAAATGGATATATTAGGAATATATCAACTTTCTATTCTCGTTATATGAACAATTGTTGAATTATGAGAGGTGGCAAAAATATAGAACCTAATTATAAAAAAGTCAGAACAAGCACCTTACTTCGAAGGCTTTTAAAAGCGCCTGATTTAGAAGGATTTATGGTGAAAAATGCAGGTGAATTGCAAACACCCTTATTTCATGATTATATAAAAGAATTATGCTATATGACAAAACAAGTGCCGGAACGAGTTATAAAGCATGCTTCTATTGAGCGTACATACGGACACCAGCTATTTAATGGGACCAGAAAGCCTTCAAGAGATAAAGTTATTCAACTTGCTTTTGGATTTGAGCTTGATGTGGAGGAAACACAATATTTATTGCGGATAGCGCAGAAAAGTCCATTATATCCTAGAATTAAGCGAGATGCAGCCATTTTATATTGCATAAATAACCATATTGATATTGTAGGAGTACAAAACTTACTCTACAATCTTGAACTCACGCTTCTAGGAGGAGATTGAAAAAATGGATGAATCTCTTGTAACCGGATTTGTTAAAAGCTTTGATGACAGCTATTTCCCTGAAAGCTTCCGAAATACATACGAGCCTATGGAATGTTTATCAAACAATCAAATGTGCGAAACCCTACTTGTAAAACATCGTAAAACAGGCGAATACTTTGTTACAAAGTGTTATTCGAATTCATTGAACCAATCTGGCATAAGTGAAAGTGTAATTTTAAAGGACATAAATCACCGGGGAATTCCTACTTTCGTTGAAGAAAATCAGAACGATGAGATGACTTGTGTTATTAGGGAGTATGTTCAAGGAACACCTCTTGATAAGCTGGTATATGAAAAACCTTTATCAGAGAAGCAAGCCGTATCAATTTGTATACAATTGTGTGATATTTTGATATGCATCCATCAACTTAATCCTCCTGTTATACACCGGGATATAAAACCACAAAACATTATTGTCCAGAATGATGGTAATATAAAACTTATAGATTTTGGTATCTCACGCACATATAGTGAAGAAGCCAAGAATGACACTGTGTATATAGGGACTGATAAATTTGCCCCACCCGAACAATACGGATTTTCACAAACTGATTGCAGATCTGATATTTTTTCTCTGGGTGTTCTGTTGAACTGGCTTTTAACAGGTAGTGTCGATATTAAAGGATCGTTGAGTACAATAAAGAATGCAAGATTAGGAAAAATTATTAGAAAATGCACCGCATTTGCCCCGAAAGACCGTTACAGCTCAGCATCAAAATTAAAGACAGCCTTATTATATTCGGATGGTTTTGTACGTAGAGCAGTTTTACGAATGATTTATGGAATAGTGTTTATCCTTGCTATATTGTCCTCCGGGTTTGCTTTGGGCAGATATACGGATTTTACACCGTCTTTTATTAAAGAATCGGCTGTGAAATTTAAAGAGCCCCTTATTGAGCAGGCTGTTCGTCTTTCGCTTGCCAAGGAGGAGAATGAGACTCTTATAGAAGAGGATTTTATGAAGGTGACAAAGCTCTATATTTGCGCTGACAAAATAGCCAAAGACGCAGAAGAGTTTAATAATATAAACGAAGCGACAATAAGTGAGAGCGGGGCTATTACAGGCGGTATTAAATCACTTTATGATATTACTAAATTTGAAAATTTACGTGAGTTGGTCATAATAAGACAAGATATAAGCGACATTTCACCCCTTAGTAAACTCCAAAGGCTGGAATTTATTGATTTGAGGCATAATCCGATAAAGGATGTGTCGACTTTGAAATCCCAGCAATCACTTCATTCGTTGTGCATATATGATACTTATGTATCCGATGTGTCAGAATTATCTGATTGCCGGGGCCTTATAAATCTGGATATTGGGAAAACAAACATTAACACTTTTCATGCTTTAAGGAGTCTTGATAACTTGCAAAGTCTTGGTATGCAGGAATCATCAATCAGAAGTCTTGAGGGTATTGAAATTTTTAAATTTCTAACTAAACTATATATGCCAAAAACATATATTGATGATTTATCACCGCTTTTATCCTTAAAAAACCTTAATGAAGTTGTATTAGATGAGAGTTATAGGAATAAAGCCGAAAAAACCTTTAGAGAGCAAAATTTCAGCATTACGTACAAATAAAGCATTTGATAAAATACTCGCTGTGCAATGCATATAAAACGTGCAAGGATCGCGCTTTTAGCGTCCGCGTTTTGGCACAAAATTTGCGCTAGCGCTCATTGAATTGGTAATTCTGTTATGGTACGCATTATTAAGTGTGCAACAAGCACACCTATTTTCTTTTACAAATTGCTACAATTATTAAAAAATACCATGCTAAAAATATAGCATGAGAGGAGATTACGAATATGAAACTAAAGATTAAGCGGAAATTGGACCCACCCATTTACAGATGTGGACCCTGTTGCTGATAAATACATAGGCTATGCATATGAAAACGGATTAGCATATGGAAACAAGGATAAGTTTGGCACCGACAACGCAACCTCGGATATGTATCTGACATTTGTATTGCGCGCTCTTGGTTATGATGATACGAAAGGTGATTTTGTATGGAATGAGCCCGATGCACTTGCAAAATCTGTTGGAATACTACCTGATGATATTGATAAAGATAATTTCCTACGTGCCGATATTGTAAAGATTTCATGGGCAGCGCTAAGTGCCCGAATTAAGAATGGAACTCAAGCTCTGTCTGAAAAACTTATGGCCGAAGGTGTATTTACCGCAGAGAATTATGACAATGCAAAGCATATAGCAGCAGTTAACAATGGTACTTCTGTGTCCACAGTTGCCGAGCTAAAGACTGCTTTGGAAAATGGTAATACAACATTGATAAATATTAATTCTGACTTGGAAATTACCAGTCCTATCGATATAGTGAGGGATGGCGCAGATGGCAATACCGTTAACATGGTGCTTAATATAGAAGAGGGCGCCACATTGACTGTAAATGAAAACTTTACCATTGTCGGCGGCTATAATGTTGTCAATGACGGAACAATAATAATAAACGGCACCTTTTTCCGCGCCTTGGGAAGCTTTACAAATAACGGTGTTATAATTGTGAAAGACGGCGGTGAATCAAGCTCTGCAATGACAAGCATATATAATTATGGTACTTTTACACTGGACAGTAATTCCACTATGCCAATAGACAGAGGATCACAGTTTTTTAATCTAGGAACAATAACTAATAATGGATATATAAATGTTAAGGATGGCGGAAGTCTTAACAACATGAAAGGTACAATAGTTAATAACGATGTTATTGATTTGTCCTCATTCTTTGAGGGAGATATCAATAAGATTACGGGAACCGGGACGGTAAACGATAATAGGGAATAAAGAGTCTTTATAAATTAAAAATAATCTAACAATAAAGGGGATTGTTAATCTGTATCCAAATAGATTAGATTAACATCCCCTTCTATTTATCAACAAGTATATGACCTACTTATGTTAAGAAAATCCAAGAAAGCTGTACTGCGCTTGCCAAATCAACAGGTATATATTTTTTCGAGCTTATCACTCATTTGAAGCTATATTCATAGGAGCATTTCGGCGGGATATTGAAGGTGTCAAATCAAAGGGGTAATAGTATTCACCGGCCTTGATAAAAACATTTGTAATATTAAGCTCAAGTATGGCGGCAATAACTTTATAGCTCTTATTATTTGCATCCTGCCGGGAGATAACATCCTGATATGTTATGGTTGCGCATACTTCCGAAACACCCGGGTAAATCTCATTTATATTATTTATTTTTGTAGATTTTAATGCACCGGATTCACTCCAGCCTCCGGGTTTTTCTTCTTTCGCAGGAAGAGTAGTTTCATCCATAGCCTGTGACATGGTTTGTCTAAGCTCCGCTATGTACTTTTCTATTATATTTGTGTTAAATGAAATACTTTCCGGAACGGCTCTGGCAAGAGTATCTAAAGCATATTGGAGCTTACCAAATCGTTTGCCTACAGCATCATCGCCTAAAAAAGAAACCTCCCATACCCATTTGAAGGAATCCTCGGCTATTTTCTTGCGACCTGAACGGAAGAGCTTAAAGAGACTGGAAAAACCGAAAATCAG
>CAZPIS010000163.1:0-4593 GCA_964586745.1 uncultured Ruminiclostridium sp. | reverse complement strand
TAGAAATGCAGTCAGAAGCAGGTGCTGCCGGAGCAGTACATGGTTCTTTACAAGCGGGGGCTCTTACCTCTACTTATACCGCATCACAAGGATTACTGCTAATGATACCCAATATGTACAAAATTGCCGGAGAACTTCTTCCCGGTGTATTCCATGTTTCGGCACGTGCTATAGCAGGTCATGCCCTTTCGATCTTTGGAGATCATTCTGATGTTATGGCTACTCGCCAGACCGGTTTTGCAATGTTGGCAGAGGGCAGTGTACAAGAAGTTATGGACTTAGCGGGTGTTGCTCATCTCTCAGCAATAAAAGGCAGAGTTCCGTTTGTTAACTTCTTTGACGGCTTCAGAACTTCTCACGAAGTTCAAAAAATTGAAGTACTGGATAATGAAGATTTTGCTAAGCTTGTTGACTGGAACGCAATCGACGAGTTTAAAAAACGCGCTTTAAATCCTGAACACCCTGTAACCCGCGGCACTGCACAGAATCCGGATATTTTCTTCCAGGCAAGAGAAGCTTGCAATACCTATTACGATGCTATTCCTAATATTGTTAATGACTACATGAAGCAAATATCAGAAGTCACAGGTCGTGAATATAAGCCTTTCAATTATTATGGTGATCCCGATGCAGAGTATGTTATTGTTGCTATGGGTTCAATTACTGAAACTTGTGAAGAGGTTATAGATTATCTGAGAGCTAAAGGTGAAAAGGTTGGTGTTCTCAAAGTACACCTTTACAGGCCGTTCTCATCAAAGTATTTCTTTGAATCTATGCCAAAATCAGTTAAGAAAATTGCGGTTCTTGATAGAACAAAAGAACCGGGTTCAATTGGTGAACCACTTTATTTGGACGTTAAATCATTGTATTATGATGTTGCAAATAAGCCTGTTATTGTCGGCGGCCGTTATGGACTTGGTTCCAAGGATGTAAAACCCAATCAAGTATTTTCTGTATTTGATAATCTTAAGTCAGCTTCCCCTAAAGACGGATTCACAGTCGGTATCGTTGACGATGTTACCAATCTTTCATTGCCATTAGGAAAGAGCATCAATACTGAAGATCCGAGTGCTATTCGTTGTAAGTTCTGGGGTTTGGGCTCAGACGGTACTGTCGGCGCAAATAAGAGTGCTATAAAAATAATCGGTGACAAAACCGATCTCTATGCTCAGGGATATTTTTCCTATGACTCTAAAAAGTCCGGCGGTATAACGGTATCCCATCTGCGTTTTGGTAAGGCTAAGATTCGTTCTACATATCTTATTGACGAAGCTGATTATATTGCATGCCATAATCAATCCTATGTTGGCAAGTATGATCTTATTGAAGGATTGAAAAAGGGCGGATCTTTTGTACTTAACTGTCAGTGGAGTCCTGAAGAGTTGGAAGAGAAGCTTCCGGCAGATATTAAGAATTATATTGCCAATAACGAAATTAATTTCTATATCATTAATGCAACCGATATCGCAGTTGAAATCGGATTGGGAAGCCGTATTAACATGATTATGCAGTCAGCATTCTTTAAGTTGGCGAAGGTTATTCCGATTGAGGATGCAGTTAAATACCTTAAGGACTCAATTGTTACGTCATATGGCAAAAAAGGCCAGGCTATCCTGGACATGAATTTTGCAGCTGTTGACAGAGGCATTGAATCCTTAGTTAAGATTAACATTCCTGATAGCTGGAAGAATGCACAGGAGAGTATTTCTGATAATCAGAATACAGACAAGCCCGAATTCATAACTAAGGTTATGGAGCCAATGAATGCTCAGAGGGGCGACGCTCTTCCTGTAAGTTCATTTAAGGGTGCAGAGGACGGAACGTTCCCGGCAGGTACGTCTGCATATGAGAAGCGCGGTATAGCTGTTACTATTCCTGAATGGCAATCACAAAATTGTATTCAATGTAATCAGTGTTCGTTGGCATGTCCTCATGCAGTAATCCGTCCTTTCTTATTCAATGAAGAAGAAAAGAAGAATGCTCCTGCAACATTGACAACTATTCCTGCTCAAGGACCTCAGTTCAAGGGTTATCAGTACAAAATTCAGGTTTCTCCTCTGGATTGTACGGGTTGCGGCAATTGCGCAGACGTTTGTCCTGCTAAGGAAAAAGCACTTGTAATGAAACCACTTGAATCACAACATCAGGAAATCGAACATTGGGATTATGTTTCAAAGAATGTAACATATAAAGATAATCTCGCTCCAAAAAATAATGTTAAGAACAGTCAGTTCGCACAACCTCTGATTGAGTTCAGCGGTGCTTGTGCAGGTTGTGGCGAAACTCCTTATATTAAGGCAGTTACACAGCTTTTTGGAGATCGTATGATGATAGCCAATGCTACAGGTTGTTCATCAATCTGGGGCGGATCTGCTCCTGCTACTGTTTATTGTGCTAATAAAGACGGTAAAGGTCCTTCATGGGCAAATTCCCTCTTTGAAGACAATGCAGAGTTCGGTTTGGGTATGTTCCTTGGCGTAAAACAGATTCGTGAAGGCATAGAAATGCAAATTAAGAGCCTTAATGAATTAGATGTACCCGCAGAGCTGAAGGCCGCAGGTGAAGCATGGATTGTCGGCAAAGAAGATGGCGAAGCTTCTAAACAGGCTTCAAAGGCTCTTTGCGACGCGCTGGATAACTTTAAACCCTGCTGCGATGAATGCACAAAGATTGTTGATTACTTAAATAAGAACCGTGACAATTTTGTTAAGAAGTCACAATGGATTCTTGGTGGTGACGGCTGGGCATATGATATCGGATATGGCGGATTGGATCATGTATTAGCCTCCGGTGAAGATGTTAATGTTCTGGTATTTGACACCGAGATTTACTCTAATACCGGCGGTCAGGCTTCGAAATCTACTCCTACAGCTGCTGTTGCGAAATTTGCAGCATCAGGGAAACGCATTAAGAAAAAAGACCTTGGTATGATTGCTGCCACTTACGGTTATGTATATGTGGCTCAGGTTGCTATGGGAGCTAACATGAATCAGTTCATGAAAGCTATTCAGGAAGCTGAAGCTCATAAGGGCCCATCTCTGATAATCGCATATGCACCTTGTATTAACCATGGTATTAAAGGCGGAATGGCCAGAACTCAAACCAGAGAAAAACTGGCTGTTGAGTCAGGTTACTGGCATCTGTGGCGCTTTGTTCCTGAACTCAAGGAACAGGGAAAGAATCCTTTTGTACTCGATTCAAAGGATCCTACTGGAAGTTTCCAAGACTTCATAAAGAATGAGGTTAGATACTCATCCTTGAAGCAGACATTCCCAGATGTGGCACAAGAGCTATTCGAAGCCGCTGAGAAGAATGCAAATGACAGACTTGCAGGCTACAAGAAGCTTGCCGAGGGATAATAAAACACATATAAAAGGTTCTGCGTCAATTATTGAGGTTGAACAAATTAAAATGAAATAGTTATATGTTTATGGCAGATGGCCAATTAGGTCATCTGCCAGTTTCGTATAATCTTTTTTAATCTCATTAAAGTTTGCACAGTTTTCGGATTGTGTTAATGGGCAGATTTGTTTTAATAGATTAATTTGAAAGCTGTTTCCAATGCTCATATGCCTCTTTTAGCTCGATAATTGCCGATAATCTGTCTTTTTCAAGGATAGCGCCCTGCAGACGCGCCAGGGCAATGTTGAAATTACTTATTTCAGTTCTTTCCGAGCTTAATTGAACCCTGAAAACTACTTTTTTCCATGCTAGTTTTAGTGCATCAGCTTTTTGGCTTATACTTTCCCATTGTTCATTTTGAATTTCATTAATGAGAGCATCAATTAATCCGGGGATGTCATCATTTTTTCCTAAAGGCTGCTTTAGGTAATTTCCGCTTAGCATTACTGCTAAAAAAAGAATTATTGTAGCTATAGGTATTGCGGCCACCAAAAATTTTCTCAATCTATCGCCTCCTAAAATGGTCCTTTATAGTCGCCTATATCAGTTACCTTAGTAATGTGGTCATCATATTTATCAATATAAATACTGCCTTCGGGATTTAGAGTTACTAAAAACACCTCAGAGATGTTATTTATACCATGAGCATTCAATTCACCCATGAGCCATGCTTTGTCCTTATTAAGCTGTCTTAAGTTTTCTTCTATTAATATACCGTCATAAATAAGTTCAGTGCTAATTCCTGAGTTCTTAACTGGAATATTCATATCCTTGGGAGTCAGCGGCAAATGCTCTGCTTTTTTTAATATAGAAAGCCTGCCGTTTGATTCAATTATGGCAAAATCTACTTCATTAGGATCAAATACACCCTGATTTCGCAAAAGCTCGAGAATGTCCGAAACCCTGTATTTAGCATTTTTTAAAGCATTCTCCATTATTTTGCCATTCATAATTACAATAACAGGCTCCCCTTCAAGAGCTTTTGCGGCAAATCTCCATTTCAGAGTTACAATCTCCATTAAATAGCCCAGAGCAGCCCAAGTTATAAGTCCAACCCAATGGGGCCAAGCTCTGCTTGATAAATCTGTGGTTAAGGATGCCGCAATCGACCCTATGGTAATACCTAAAACATAATCGAAGAATGTGAGCTGGCTGATTTGCTCTTTTCCTATTATTCTGGTAAAAATTAAT
>CAZPIS010000162.1:0-4598 GCA_964586745.1 uncultured Ruminiclostridium sp. | reverse complement strand
GGTTATGGGCTTCCTGGTTGCCTTGTTTAACCAATTGACAAAGAAAAAGAAAAAGGAAGAAGGCATAGAATGTGAATCCGGATGTGGGATTGGTTGTCCCGGTTGTAGTAAGGCAGCAAACGGAGGTGAAGCATAATGAAAGAATTATTTGCAATTTTGATAGGAGCAATGTTAGTAGAAAATTTTGTACTATCAAAGTTCTTGGGAATTTGCCCGTTCCTTGGTGTATCAAAGAAGACCTCTACTGCTCTTGGTATGAGCGGTGCAGTTGTATTTGTTCTTGTTATGTCGCAGGCTGTTACATGGCTTGCTAACGAGTACTTATTAAAGCCAAATAAGCTGGAGTTCCTTCAAACAATAACATTTATTCTTGTTATTGCTGCTTTGGTACAATTTGTGGAGACGGTTTTAAAAAAGCTCATGCCCTCACTATATAAGGCTTTGGGAGTTTATCTTCCACTTATAACAACTAATTGTGCGGTCTTGGGCTCGGCATTAATTTTTGTTGAACGTGATTATACATTTGTAGAATCGGTGGTATTTGGTTTTGCGGCAGGTTTAGGGTTTACACTCGCACTGATACTGTTTTCGGGAATCAGAGAACGATTGGAAACAGCCGATATTCCAGAGGCGTTTAAGGGCATGCCTATAACCCTTATTGCCGCATCACTGGTTTCTATAACTTTTATTGGTTTTGCAGGTTTAATTATTTCTTAAAAAAGGGGAGTGGCATAATTGAGTATTTTAGTACCTGTTGCTGTTATTTCAGGCCTGGGACTTGCTTTTGGGTTAGGCCTTTCATATGCATCAAAGGTTTTTGAGGTAAAGGCTGATGAGAGAATCAGTGCAGTCAGAGACTTGCTCCCCGGAGCCAATTGCGGTGCTTGCGGATATTCGGGCTGCGACGGTCTGGCAGAAGCTATTGTAAATGAAGGTGTTCATGCAAGCCGTTGCCCGGTGGGCGGAATATCTGTAGTCAACGCCATATCAGACTTCATGGGAGTTGACGAGGGGTCTATTGATGTAAATGTTGCCAGGATTATATGCCAGGGTAATTGTGATAATGTTAAAACAAAGTATAATTATTTAGGGATTGAAGACTGTCATGCTGCCAATGCTCTTGCCGGAGGCATGGATTCATGTAATTACGGGTGCTTGGGCCTTGGTAGTTGTAAAAAGGTATGTCCATTTAATGCCATCGTTGTTGAAAACGGATTGGCAGAGATAATAACGGAAAAATGTACAGGATGCGGCAAATGTGTTGCTGAATGCCCCAAAACAATTATAAAGCTGGTTCCTGTACTATCCGGTTTTACTATAAAATGTAACAGTCACGATAAAGGTGCTGTTTCAATGAAAAATTGTAAAGTGGGCTGTATCGCCTGCCAGAAATGCGTTAAGGTGTGCCCCTCCGAAGCTATTACAATGGTTAATAATGTTGCTGTTATTGACTCGCAAAAATGCATAAATTGCGGAGAATGCGCTTTGGTTTGCCCTCAGAAGTGTATAACAAATACTATTGTACGACGTTTGTAAACTGATAGAAAAAAAGGCGCCTGCCAGAAGTGTTAAAATCACTGATGCATGGCGCCTGTATTTTATTAAAGATCATTGTAAAAGGTTATTTGATCACCTATATTTAAAAATGCTGATGCATGAAGGGAGGACGGAAACTCCAGAACCTTTCTTGCTTTACGTGACGGCGGAACCAATGAAAAAGGTTTTATGAATCTCTTAATGGCAATAATCTTGTTGTCATTATCCAGAAAAATAGCATCCAAATTATAACGCATAAATAAAGTATGAATAGAATTACATGGAGAAAGCAAAAGCCCGTATGCTCCTTCTTTTTTGCACATTAAGCCCCGGAATCTGCTGTTAAAGGTTTTGGCTGTACTTACCGGTATTGCCGCACCTGTTTGTGTTAAATAGTGTAGTATATTAGTCCTTTTCATATAACCACCCAAGAATATCATAACTTTTATGCTTGAGTTAGGGAATAGGACATTTGTCCCAAAATCAATAGGGATGAAGATTAAAGTTTCGTTTTGACAGTAGAGATATAATTCTTTTTGTTTTCTAAAATATTTCTAAAAGGCAGGTTAAAAGTCAGTGCAATTTAATGTAAACTTACAAATTGAGAAAAACGACTTTAAATTTTGTAATTCCTATTGTATAATATGTTTGTTTGTAATTTGATGGTTTTATAAAAATAAGATATAATGAGAATATTGTTATCATTGGTAACTGCCAGGAGGAAATACATTATGATATCTAAGGAAGTGACAATCTTCAGTAAAACAGGACTCGAGTCTAAAATGGCAGCTCGCTTAATACAGAAAGCTTCGAGCTATGAGGCGAACATTTGGATTCAAAAGGGAGAGCGTAAAGCTAACGCAAAAAGTTTGCTTGGGCTTTTATCTTTGGGAATCAGTCCTGGAGATAATATTACGGTTATTACCGAAGGCAGGGATGAGTCGACCGCTTTAAGTGAACTTGAGACCTTTGCCAATAATGGAATGGTAGATTAATGTTTGTCTTAGACAGCCGGCTTAAAGCCGGCTTTTTTCATAATTATGCCGTCGACTTTTCGCGATATGCATAAACAAATATTTTACAATAGGTCATGAGGTCATGGGCTTAAGGAGTTGAAACAATGGCTTCAATCGATGAAACACTGAAAAATCTTCCCGAATCACCGGGAGTATATATAATGCGGGACCCTGAAGGAACAATAATTTATGTCGGAAAGGCAAAGGTTCTTAAAAATCGTGTTAGGTCATATTTCCAGTATAGGGAAGACAGAGATTCAAAAACCTCAATGCTGGTATCAAATGTTGATTCACTCGAATATATTGTCACTCATACTGAGGAAGAAGCTTTAATCCTGGAAAACACACTTATAAAGAGACATAAACCGAAGTATAATATTCTGTTAAAGGATGATAAAACCTACCCGCATATTAAGATTACTGTCCAGGATGAATTTCCCAGGGTGGAAATAACTCGAAGGATTGAAAAAGACGGAGCGAAGTATTACGGCACTTTTGTTAAGATGTCGGCTGTAAAAGATTCCATAGAGGTATTAAGACGATTATTTCCCATCAGGACTTGTAAAAGAATCATTTCCAATGGGAAAAAGCAAAGACCGTGCCTTTACTATCATATCGGCTTATGCTCTTCTCCCTGTTCAGGGAATGTTTCTCTTAAAGAATATGCAGAGATTGCAAAAAATGCGGAGGCTTTTTTAGACGGTAGGCATGATGATGTAATCAATATGCTCGAAACTGAAATGAACAAACTATCTGAACAAATGAAATTTGAAAAGGCAGTGGTTATAAGAGACAGACTTAAAAGTATTAAAGAGTTGTATAAAAAGCAATCGGTTTATTCAACAAAAATGGAAGAGCGGGATGTTATAGCCCTATATGCCGATGACTGGCATTATGCGGCGAGTGTATTGGCAATTAGGGGCGGCAGGCTCATAGGAAAGAGAGCTTTTGTACTTGAAGGCATGGGTGCTGCTCCACCCGGTGAGGCAATAGTATCATTTGTCATTCAATATTATGAGGCAAATCCTGAGATTCCAAAGGAGATAACTCTTCAAATTGAACCTGAATCAAAGGCTGCTTTAATTGAACTGCTTTCAAAAAAACGTGGGAATAAAGTAACCCTGATTGTGCCTCAAAGAGGCGTTAAAGCCGAGCTTATTGATATTGCAGAGCGGAATGCAAAGGAAGAGTTGGAGCTGTACCAAAGGAATGTCCTGGCAACACAGGCAAAATCCTTGGAGGTTATAAAAAAGCTTCAAGAAACACTGGACTTGAAGAAAATGCCGAGAACGATAGAAGCTTATGATATATCAAATACGGGGAACACCGAAATCGTTGCTTCCATGGTGGTATTTCGTGACGGACAGGCTGATAATCAAAGCTATCGGCGCTTTAAGATGAAGGTAATAACAGAACAAAACGACTACGGGAGTATGCAGGAGACCCTGCTGCGAAGATTTAACCGGTATCTGTCGGGAACTGATGATAAAGTCTTTGGAGTATTACCGGATCTGATCTTGGTAGATGGTGGCTCTCAGCATGTGAGCGCAGCTAAAGAGGTGCTGGCTGAATTGAATATAGCCGTTCCGATATGGGGTATGGCAAAAGACGATAGACACAGATCCCATCGTTTGGTAAATGGGATTACCGGAATTGAGCTTAGCAGAGACAACGATATACTTAGGTTTATAGCGTCAATTCAAAATGAAGCACATCGCTATGCGCTCCAATATAATAAAAACCTGAGAAAGAAACGCATAGAAAAATCTGTATTGGATGAGCTTCAGGGAGTAGGACCTGTTCGAAAAAAAGAGCTCATAAAAGCCTTCGGTTCGGTTAAGAAGCTGAAAGAAGCCAGTTTGGAGGATATTGCCAAGATTAAGGGTATAGGAAAACAATTGGCCGAAAAGATCAAAAACCAGCTTGAGAATCTCGAGTAATAATATAAAGCGACGGTTAGTGTGTTCTGAATTGGTGGATTCATTCACACTATAAGAATAATGCGAACTAACGTGTGCTGTGCCAAATGTCATTCTGAACGAATTC
>CAZPIS010000161.1:0-4610 GCA_964586745.1 uncultured Ruminiclostridium sp. | reverse complement strand
CTCCTAAAGGGAGCAAATACTAATGATTAATGAACTCGAAGAAAAGAGTAAGAAGAGAAAAATTAAACGAACCCGCAGAAGGCTTTTTAGCTTATTGGGTTTTGTTTTATTGCTTATTTATATCCCTGCCATTTGGAAATGGGTCTTTTCTGTTAATCATGAAATTAATGTAATCAGAACCGCAACAATAGAAATGAAAGCCCCTATTGAAGGATTATTTATCAGAAAAGAGCTGCTGTTAAAATCTCCCGGCACCGGTGTTTTATTTCCTACAATCCAGAACGGTGAGCGTGTGGCAAAGGGGAATGAAGTAGCTTCATATATTAAATCAAGCTTGCGCGAGGTAGTAGAAAGCTATAGACAATCTGAAATAGATATTCTTAAGAGAGTTGTGGTGGAGCTCGACAATTATTCAGGAACAGATCGTGAAATTTGGGAATCTGCTTTAGAAACACAAATAGCCAGGTTTTCAGAAATAGCCAACAAAGGTGACCTAAGCGATGCGAAAGACATACGTATGAGCATAGACCGTGTTTTGGAAGCAAGAGCCCGTTCTATGCTTGAGAGCAATTCAGCATCAGATAACTTAAAAAATGAGAAGCTCGAACTGGAGAGACTCAGGAACAATGTAAAAAAATCTGTAAACAGTATATATTCAACCCAATCCGGGGTAGTATTATATAATTGTGATGGTCTGGAAGAGACCTATTCCTATGAATTAAGAAATAGTATAACTAAGGAAGATATAAGCAAAGTATTGCTTGAAAACAGCTCTTTAGAAAAAACATTGACTCCGTCAGAGATAAATGTAGTTGAGAATGAAGCCTTTGGAAAACTTATTGAGAATGATGAAGCCTGGATCGTTTTTAGTATCCCGGAAAAACAAGGAAAAGATATAACCATAATGTTTGAAAAGGCAAAGTTGGACAACAAGGAAATAATTATGGATATTGAGCTTGACGGAATTCAGGAGCGTATTCCGGCCGCATTAGAAAAAGTGGGAGAGGAAAACGCAGGCGTTCAGATTATTACTGCCAGAATGAGCAGAATGATTGAAAAAACTATGGATTTTAGAGGATTTAAGGGAAACTTAATAATAAATAGTGTTACAGGTATGAAAGTGCCGCTAAGGAGCCTTATAAACCTAAATACCGTGGATGATACGGCTGATATTGCTATTGTGGAAATGGATAAAGCTAAATTTGTGCGTGTAAAAATTATAGCCAGACAGGATAGCAACGCAATTATAGAAAATATTGATACTACAGATACAGAAAACAGTGTAAATATTTTTGATGTGTTTCTGGTAAACCCGAAAAATGTTGTGGAAGGCCAAGTGATAGAAAGATGAGTGTAGATTATAATCTAATGAATGCTTTAAATAATGTTAAACAAAATATCAATGATGCAGCTTTAAAATCGGGCCGAAGCTCTGATGATGTTTTACTTCTGGGGGTTACAAAAACCGTTGATGTTGAAATGATACAAAAGGTATATGATTTGGGAGTAACACATTTTGGTGAGAACAGGGTTCAGGAATATCTTAAAAAATCCGATATAATCAGAAGAGAGTGCCATTGGCATATTATCGGAAGCCTTCAAACCAACAAGGTCAAATATCTTGATCAGCGTATTACTCTGATTCATTCTTTGGACCGCATTGATTTGGCAGAAGCAATTCAGATAAGAGGCCAAAGGCTTAACCATACTTTTCCGGTACTTGTTCAGGTTAACGTATCAGGAGAAAGTACAAAATCCGGCGTTAGCCCCGATGAACTTAGAAATTTTATTTTGATAGTGTCAAAAATGGGTAATATCAGAGTAAAGGGTTTAATGACAATAGCACCTTATACTGAAGAGCCTGAAGAAGTTCGATATCTTTTTAAAAAAATTAAGAAACTAGCAGTTGACATTGATAGGGAAAAAGTAGAAAATGTTAGTATGGAAGAGCTCTCCATGGGCATGAGCGGAGATTATAAAATTGCGATTGAGGAAGGTTCTACTATAGTAAGGATTGGCAGTGCCATTTTTGGAGAAAGAGTTTATTAGCCACTTGGCTGGTGATATTTTACGAATGAAAACTGGAGGAAGATACTATGGCTAAATTACTTGAGAAGGTCTTGGATTTTGTTGGTTGGGAAACAGACGCGGATGCTGATGATGACATTTATGAGGATGAAATTGTTGAAAGTGCACCTCAAAGGACAGAACGGAATGCTTCCCACAAAAGGAACCCTCAGGGGAAGGTTCTGAATATGAATAACAATAACAGTCTTAAGGTTGTTGTTCTGTCACCTCAGAATATTCTTGAAGCCCGGGAGCTTTGTGATCATCTAAGGTCAAATAAACCCATTATTATGAATGTAGAAGGTGTGGATACCCCATTAGCTCAGAGAATGGTGGATTTCTTAAGCGGTGCCGTCTATTGTCTCGACGGTGATATTCAAAAGATATCAACCGGAATATTTCTTGCAACACCTGCATCCATTGAAATAACGGGTGATTTAAAAGATGAAATGCATAATAAGGGCGTATTTTCTTGGGTTAAATAAGCATGAGGATAGTGTATGCTTTCATTATAGCGCTTAGAGTAGTAATTAATGTAATGGAAGTCTTACTTGTCATAAGAGTATTTTGTGAATTTAAATTATTACGCAGGAATTCCGGACCATTCCAGTTTCTTGTTCTAATCACGGAACCCCTTTTAAATCCGATGCGTAAAATACTCACAAAAGCCAATAAGGGTAAACCTTTGAGATTTGATATATCGCCATTGTTTGTTGTCATTTTACTTTATTTGATTAATACATTGTTAAAGAAATATATTTAAGTTACGATCGGGGGCGTGTATTGTGAATTTTGTTCCAAATGATCTTCAAAACATTGCCTTTAAAAAATCTATGGTGGGTTATAATGTTCTTCAGGTGGAGGATGTTCTATTAAAGGTTGTTGAAGATCTTTCCGGCTTAATAAAGGAGAACTCAAAGCTGAAAGAGAAGCTTGAAGACAGTCAGGATAAGGTTAAGTATTACAAGACGATTGAAAACAATTTGCAAAATAGCTTGATTATTGCTCAGCAGACCAGCGAAGAGATTGTTGCCAATGCAAGAAACAATGCTGATAATATTCAGAAAGAAGCTGAGCTCAGAGCGCAGCAAATAGTTGAAGAGGCACATAAACAGGTCTTGAGTGTTAAGTTTGAATATGAACATTTAAGACGTGATGTGGTTGCATATAAAGCGAAAATTGAAAGTATAATAAGTTCACAGCTTAAGGTAATGGAAAATTTACATGATGATAAGGAAATTGAGAATAAAGAAGCTGTATAGCATGTCATAGTATATAAATAAAGCAGATATTGTTAGCACTCTCGTAACGGGAGTGCTAATTCGTTATTGACATTATCTGACCATAATATTATCATATCGTTATAAAAGTACTATTAGGAGGTTTATACAAATGATCAATGAAAAAGGTAATATTTCTATTCAAACAGAAAATATTTTCCCCATAATAAAAAAATGGCTCTATTCAGAGAAGGATATCTTTCTCAGGGAATTGGTATCAAATGCTTCTGATGCAATAAGTAAGCTAAAGAAATTATCAGATATAGGTGAAACAAAGCTGCCCGATGATTATAAACCGAAAATTATCGTATCGGTAAATAAAGAAAAAGGAACCCTTGCCATTTCAGATAATGGTATAGGTATGACCGATGAAGAGGTAAAGAAATATATTAATCAAATTGCTTTTTCGGGAGCTAAGGACTTTATAGAGAAATATAAGGATAAGACTGATGAACAGCAGATTATCGGGCATTTCGGTTTGGGTTTCTATTCTGCTTTTATGGTTAGCAGCAAGGTAAGGATTGATACTCTTTCATATCAGGAAGGGCAGAATGCCGTTGCTTGGGAAAGCGCAGGGGACACCGAATATACTATGGAAGGCTCCGATAAAAAAGATATTGGTTCTAACATTACTCTTTTTATGGCAGATGATTCAAAGGAATTTCTTGACGCTTGGAAAATTCGTGAGATTTTAAAGAAGTATTTTGCATTTCTACAGTATGAAATATATATAATTGATGAAAATGAGAAGAAGGAAGAGAAACAGGATAGTAAAAAGGAAGACGAGAAGACTAAAGAAGAAAAGCCAATTAACAACACTAATCCACTCTGGCTGAAAAATCCCAGGGATTGTACCGATGAGGAATATAAGAGTTTTTATCATGAAGTCTTTACCGATTTTAACGACCCGCTTTTCTGGATACACATTAATATGGACTATCCTTTTAATATGAAGGGAATAATTTATTTTCCGAAGCTTAAGCATGAATTTGAGACCATGGAGGGTAAAATCAAGCTGTTCTACAACCAGGTCTTTGTTGCTGATAACATTAAAGAGGTTATACCTGAATTTCTTATGCTGCTAAAGGGCTGTCTGGACTGCCCCGACCTTCCGTTGAACGTTTCCAGGAGCTTTTTACAGAATGAAGGCTATGTGGACAGAATATCAACCCATATAACCAAAAAGGTTGCCGATAAGCTCCAGCTCTTGTTTAAGAAGGACAGAGAGAGCTATGAAAAGTATTGGGAGGATATAAATCCCTT
>CAZPIS010000160.1:0-4653 GCA_964586745.1 uncultured Ruminiclostridium sp. | reverse complement strand
ATGAATACAGCAAAGCGATATGTTCTTATTCTAGTTGCTCTAGTTATTCTTTGCACATCTATTTTACCTACAAATGTAATGGCACAGACAATTGACGAAAAGGCAAATGCTTTAAACCAACTCAAGATACTGGCAGATACAGCTGCAAATTCCAACCTTTCAGAAAAGCTCTCAAGGGTACATGCCGCAGCATTTATAGTAAGGCTGACAGGTAAAGAAGAGAATGTAATTAAGTATGCGGATATATATAAAATTACTGCCTTCCCGGATGTCGATCCTGCACAATGGTATGCCAAGTATGTTGGCTATTGTGCGAAAGAAAAAATAATCGTAGGCACTCCTGCAGGCAAATTCGAACCTACCGGATATATAAGTGAAAAGGGTTTTCTAAGGCTTGTTTTAAGTGCTTTGGGCTATGTATACAATGAGGATTACCCTTTGGAGCAGGTATATACAAGGGCATACAGCTTGGGCCTTGTTACAGACCCCTCATATTTTAACAGAACAGTAGACAATGTGAATTATACCCGCGGACAAGCCGTTGATGTATTGTATAATGCACTTAAAGTAATTAACAAAAATACCGGTAAGGAAATGTTCTACGGCCTTCTGGACAGTGGCGCTATTACCCGTGAAGCTGCTGTAAAGGCCGGATTGCTTGTGGACACCACTACAGCGATTGAAGAAATAAAAGCCGTGGATTTCGGTAAAGTATACATTAAGTTTAATGAGAATATTAAGCCGGTTTCAAATGAAAACATAGTAATGTATGCTCATGGAAAAGAAGATGTGAAAATTGAGTGTTCATTAGCATCGTTAGAAGGAAACGAGCTTGTGTTATACGCACCCAATAAAGGAACGAAGAATATATATGATATAAAGCTTTTAAATGTCGAAGATGAAAACGGCAATATTACTGCCGAAGTTTTAGGTATATTTCCCGGATATGAATTGGACATAGAGGATGTAGAGTCTGATTATTTCAGGATAAATAGCATCGAAGCTATTAATGAGAAATCAATCAAGGTTTTATTTACGCATCCTGTTAATGTAAACAGCGAAATACCAGGGCTGTACCGAATATATGAGGACGATAGGCTGTTTACAGGCGGAAATGCTGAAGATATGACTGTTAGGGTTAATTCATCGTCTGATGGTGTGATACTTACCTTAAATAAAAAGGTGTTTAGCGAAAACGGTATTTACACTCTTCGGGTGGACGGAGATTTAACAAGTGCATACGGAGTAAAACTTAATGACGGGGCAAATGACAGCATGAGATTTGTTTCTTCAGCCGACGCTTCGGAAGTATTTGATTTGGAAAGAATAAAGTCAATTGACAGCAAAACTCTTTTGCTTTACTTCAACAAAGAAATAAACCCTGTTTTGGCAGAACAAAAATATGGTTTTCTTATCACAGATGAGAAAGGGGCACTCATCGAGATAGAAAAAACAGGTGTTGATAAATTATATGGTGATCTAGGCAATACAATGTTTATAAACACAAAGGACACTTTTGTTAAAAAGGCGAAATATCAACTGACAATATATATCCTCAGTGATGTTACACGGAAAGAATATATAACAGAAAAGACCTATCCGTTTACAGCCGATTACGGAACTGCGGATGTGATGAAGATTAGTAGTGCAAAAGCTTTGGACAGTAAGACTGTTGAATTAAAATTTTCAATACCACCCGATGCAAATACAGCAGTTATGACAGATTACTATACAATAATCGGGTCAGAAATATCATATAGAGCCAATCCGGAGAAAGTCTTTTATGATGCAAATGTCGATCAATATAAGGTAAGGTTGTATTTGTCTGATTCACATAAGCTTACTCGTAATGAGGACTATTATGTAAGTGTGGATAGTGACATGCGGGATTATGTAGGCAATTCTGTAGGAAAGGTTATTAACAAAGCCTTTGACGGAACTTCTCTTGCAGCAGCAGCACCCGGAATTGATGATGCGGTTACAATATCAAAAGACGCAATTAAGCTTACCTTTGATAGAGAAATAGCCCTTGATGCTCCAAATATTCTTACTAGTAATTATGTTCTGGAATACTCTGTTTCCGACATGCAGTATAAAAAAGTACCTTTAAGTGTTATATATATCAACGCTAAAACTCTTATTCTGAAGTTTGACTCTCTGGAAGATGATGATGAGGTCGAATTTACAATTACGTATAAAAAACTAAAAGATTTTAGCGGAGCAGAAGGTATAACGGGTGATGCCGAAGTAAGGCTTGGCGAAAGGTAACACAAATAAAAAAGTTTATATAATGAAAATATTACTTTTAGCTACCGTCGGGATTCTTCCTAACGGTAGCTTTATTTATAATTGAGCTAAACTAAAGCCAGGTGATGGTTTAGAGTGATTAAATATTGGATATGTTAAAGCATTATTAATGTTTTTTGTCAATGAAATATATTTGTAAATACTATGACATTAAATCTTCATGTATTTGCCAATAAACTTTCATATAGTCATGATACAATAACGGTGAGGTAGTGTTATGCATTTAAGTCAGCACAGCCTTTCTTAAGGATTCTTTTATATAAAGAATGAGAGGACTCTCTAACTTAATTCTTTTTGTTAGAGGGTCCTTTCGTTTTTCGAAACCTCAAAACATAATCATGTCGAAAAGTTTTTAGGGTTATATCCGCAAAAGTATAAAATCTTTCCGCTTTCTTTTTCTTAGTATCTGACCTTCCGTAAAGAATACGGTTCCGGAGAAAACAGCCTTTACAGTGAATTTTAATACTATCAAGCAAGGTGTTAGCATTACACTCTTATGTCCCTTCTCGTAGTAGGCTTAGATATGCCTCATAGGAAAAAACTCTATTCCTTTGCTCCCCAGCGGATTGAAGCAGAATACCTGCATCACATAAGCGATTTATAGCAGCGGACACAGTATTAAAAGCCATGTTTAAGGCACTCGCCGTTTTGCGGATTTCAATAATTGGGTTAGCTTCGAGATAAGCTAATAACTGCAAAGAGTTCTTCGCTGCCCTGCCCATATTGCTGATAACCGCTGTGTTTTTATCATGGAGAGCGGTTAATCGGTCAATCGTTATAGCGGCATCCTGGGCCGATTCGAGAACGGCCTGCAGGAAAAATTTCACCCATTGATCATAATTCCCTTTGTTTCTAACCTCAGTCAGGCGGTCATAATACTCGATGCGGTTCTTTTTTAAGAAGTACGAGATATACAGCACGGGAGTCGTCAGCAATCCTTTTTCCATCAAAAACAGCGTTATAAGTAATCGTCCGATTCGGCCGTTACCATCAAGGAAAGGATGTATCGTTTCAAATTGATAGTGAATCAGAGCTGATCGAATCAGAATATCAAGGTCATCATCAGCGTTGATATATTTTTCAAGGTCGGACATAGCGAGATTCATATCCTCCGTATTAGGAGGGATATATCTTGCATTTTTTAATGTGCTGCCCTGAGCGCCGATCCAGTTTTGGGAGCATCGAAATTCACCGGGAGTCCTTTCCTGTCCTCGGACTCCCTCCATAAGCACAGCATGAGTTTCCTTAATCAGCCGGTTGCAAAGCGGGAGCTCAGAGAGCCTTTTGACGGCGAATTCAGTTGCCTTGATGTAGTTAATAACATCAGCAACATTACGATTGGCATTCTCACCAATCATCGGGTCAAGCACATCTTCAAGAGTCGCTTGTGTACCTTCAATCTGAGAGGACATCAGAGCTTCCTTACGAACATACATCGAAACAAAAAGGTTGATGCTCGGAATCCGTGAGGAGATACTCTCCAACACAGCAAGTTGTTTGTTGGCAGCCACAAGAAGATTAACCGCTTCAGCATCGAATTCCATAGGTGGATTAGGAGGAAGAGGAGCGGGCAAAAAAGACTTATATGCCGCTTCGCCCGATAGATTTGTTTTTAGTGTTCCTGCTCTATTAGCCATAATGAAGATTCTCCTGCTTGAAATATCACACTCATTATATATTCCTTATTTCAAGTTGTCAAATGAAATTGAAATGAATCATTCGTCAATACTTTCATTATTTCATATTTAAATATCATATTTTAATATATTACATTGATTATGCCGCCCTTCGGAGCGATTTTTCATGCTCATAAGGAGGTGACCATGACTGGTTGAATGAATTAACCTGCAGTTCAATGTATATGACATTGCCTTCAGACTCCGGCGTAGACTCGGGAGGCAACGTTGGTTCGAGTTTTTGCTACCAGGCTTTTATCGGCAATTTCTTCCGCTGCTTTATAAAAATGGCCTGTCATATTCTGACAAGCCATTGATCGCTGGTGGGGCCAAAAGCCCCAAAGTGGCGGAAGAGGAGGGATTCGAACCCTCGTGCCACTTGCGTGACAACCTGATTTCGAGTTATTTGAGGGCAAGTTTCGATGAGATTATCAAGGTAACTTTGAGATACCTTGATATCCCGCAAACCCGCATGAATCAAGGATTTCTGGGCATAAACCATGAATTTACCACGCTTCGGCTCAACCCCCGAACTTTACGGTTTTCAGAGCAAAGTGTAGAAAAACCGTAGAAAAACGACCAGCGAAATAACCTTAAGATACTTTAGTTTCTTGACATTTTTAAGAACATAGACCACAGCGTACCCTACCATTGACATTGATTAAAAGTG
>CAZPIS010000159.1:0-4655 GCA_964586745.1 uncultured Ruminiclostridium sp. | reverse complement strand
AACATACATATCTCCTTCGGGGAGCCGGACTCCAATGAAAGATTAGATTTTCTAAAAAATACAGTTGCCGCTGTCATGAAGGAATTTACTGCAAAGGGTCAGAAACCCGATGCAAAGCTTCTTTCTGAACTTGTATGCAATTGTTTGAAAAAGCTTGGCTGTAAAATTGATTAGTTGAAGTTGGCTAAAAGGGGGCAATAAATTCGTGGATTTGAATTTAAAAGAAAAAATTGCAATTGTAACAGGCGGTGGCAGCGGCTTGGGTGCTGCAATCAGTGAACTGCTCGTACAGGAAGGTGCTACAGTTATCGTAAATTACATTGTTGACCAGTCCAATGTTTTTAAGTTTGTAGACAACCTTAACGAGAAATATAACGCAAAATGTATTCCTCTGTACGGGGATATAACAAATGCCTCGGATATTGATAATATAATTGCTCGCTGTATAGACATCTACGGGAAAGTCGATATCCTTGTTAACAATGCCGGGGTATGGCCTACTCAATATGTTGAGAACATGAGTGATGAGGAATGGGAAAAAATAGTAAGGATAAACCTTACCGGACCTTTCATGTTCAGTAAACGAATGATTAAGCATCTTATTGAAAGAAAAAGTCAGGGTAAAATTATCAATATTGTTTCCCAGGCTGCATTCCATGGTTCAACCTCAGGTCATGCACATTATGCTTCGGCAAAAGGCGGGCTTGTGACATTTACAGTATCACTGGCCAGAGAAGTAGCTAAATATGGCATAAATGTAAATGCCGTTGCGCCCGGAATGATGCGAACGCCAATGAATAAGAAGGAGCTGGCCGAAAGAGAAGCAGATTACATAGAAAGGATACCGCTTCGCAGGATTTCCGACCCTATAGAGGTTGCCTACACAGTAGCTTTTCTTGCTTCTAACAAGGCAGACTACATAACAGGTGCAACTGTAGATGTTACGGGCGGTATGTTAATGAGATAAAAGAGTTATTTTTGTTTAATAATAATTTTAATAAGTGAGGAGGCCTTTATATGATTAAGAATTTTAATTATTTTGTTCCGGTTAAGGTAATATTCGGAGCGGGAAGACTTGAAGATACAGGAGCCTATGTCAAGGAGTACGGCAAAAAGGCTCTTATTGTAACCACCGGTCCGTTTTTTAAGGAAATCGGTCTGGTTGATAGACTTATGAAAATATTAGCAAAAAGCGGAGTGGAATCGGCTTACTTTTGTGATGTAAGTCCAAACCCTTTCTCAACACAGGTTGATGCAGGCGCACAATTCGGTCGCGAATTTAGCTGTGATGTTCTTATCGGTTTAGGCGGAGGAAGTGCAATAGATGCTGCAAAAGGTATCGCGATTGCTATAGGTCACAATGCACCAATTTGGGATTATTGCCCAAGCGGAGATCCAGGTGATTTGACAGCTACAAGCAAGACTCTTCCTATTATTGCTATAACAACAACTTCAGGTACGGGTAGTCATATAACCCCTTATGCAGTAATTACAAACCCGAAGACTAAGGAAAAGCCCGGTTTGGGTTCAGATTTTACATTCCCGAAAGTGGCAATCGTGGATCCTGAGCTGATGCTTTCTGTACCGTCAAAGATTACAGCAGCGACCGGGTTTGATGTTCTTGCCCATGCAATTGAAGCATATACAAGTACCAATTCAACTCCCATAACCGATGCGATGTGTGAAGAAGCTATAAGGCTGGTTGGCAGATATCTGAGAAAGGCTGTTGAGAACGGCAAAGATATTGAAGCGCGTACTGCCCTTGCATATGCAGATTCATTATCAGGCTTTTCTATAGGGGTCGCAGGAATTACTTTATGCCATTCTATTTCCCACGCTGTTGGCGGTGTTTGTGAAACTGTGCATGGAGAATCGCTTGCAGCTATGACACCTCCTTCTATGAGATACAGCATGAATTCCTGCCCGGAAAAATATAAAAACATAGGTATGTTTTTAAGGGATGAATGCTGTTGTGAAGAATCCGAGGATGGATGCAGCCTCGAAGCAAGTGTCTTGGAAGTCGAAAAACTGATTAATGATATAGGTATGAATATACCCCTTGGGAAGCAGGGCGTTAAGGAATCGGACTTCGAAGAGATAGCAAACGGAACTATAAAGTATATGGGCGGAGGACTTGGTAATGATCCGCGAAAGGCTACTAAAAATGAGATTATAGATATACTCAAAAAATCATTCTGAGAGGTATTACGGTGAAGTATTTATTGGGGATTGATAATGGCGGTACTGTAACAAAAGCCGCAATTTACGATCTAAAGGGCAGAGAGCTTGCAGTTTCGGGAATAAAAACGAGGCTTCTCATGCCCTTTCCCGGTTTTACCGAGCGAGATACAGACGAGCTTTGGAAAGCCAATATTGAAGTTATAAAGGATGTAATCACTAAATCAGGCGTAGATGCACATAGCATCGCCGGAGTGGCTGTAACCGGCCATGGAAACGGGATGTATCTTGTTGATGAAAGAGGGAAATCTGTATATAACGGGATAATCTCCACAGATACAAGGGCTGCTGATATCGTTTCAAAATGGTATGAGGACAAAACTTCAGAGCGTGTGCGCAAAAAAACTCTGCAAGCAATATATCCCGGACAGCCTCCGGCACTGCTTGCATGGTTTAAACAGAATAATCCCGCAGTACTTGAAAAAACAAAATGGATTCTATTATGCAAGGATTACATACGGGCTTGTCTGACAGGAGAGATTTATACTGATTTTACCGATATTTCGGTAGCAAATCTTATTGACACTGCCGCAGGGATTTATGACATTGACCTTTTAAAAGAATTCGGCTTGGAAAAGATAATAAACAAGCTTCCGCCCATTAGAAAGTCTTCGGATACTTGTGGTTATATTACCAAGGAAGTTGCTAATCTCACCGGCTTGATGGAGGGAACCCCCGTTGCCGGCGGGATGTGTGATATGCATGCATGCGCAATAGCAACCGGTATTATTTATGAGGAGCTCTTATGCGTAATTGCCGGAACTTGGAGTATAAACCAATACATTTCGAGAAGTCCGGTTGTCGCCGAGGATTTGTTTTTAAGCTCGTTCTATTGTGATGAAGGTTTTTGGCTTAACACTGAAGCAAGTGCTACTTCGGCCGGAAATCTGGAGTGGTTTGTTGACCGATTCCTTGGGGAAGAGAAGCTGATATCAATCAAGCAAGGCATTTCGGTATATGAAGTATGTAATAAAATGATTGAAGAAACACAACCGGAAGAATCAGATATATTGTTTTTACCATTCCTTCTCGGGACTAATGAAGATTCAAATGCAAAAGCATGTCTTATCGGCCTGAATGGCTGGCATAGCAAGGCACAGGTATTAAGGTCGATTTACGAAGGGATAGTATTCAGTCATCTGTATCATATAAATAAGCTTCTTAAATACAGAGAACCTCCGAAACTAATACGTTTATCGGGGGGAGCCTCACGTTCACGGGCCTGGGTTAAGATGTTTGCTGATATAACGGGAATAGATATTGAAATTGTTAAAGGAACTGAAATGGGCAGCTTGGGTTCGGCAATTTGTGCAGGGGTAGCGTCAGGAAGCTTTGAATCATATGAAAACGCTGTAGAGTCGATGGTAAAACTGGATTATACGCAGAAACCCGACATATCAAAAAAAGCAATATACGACAGAAAGTTTGAGCTCTATGAAAAATCTATTGAAATACTGGCACCATTTTGGAGTATCACTAAACAGAATTAATTGACGCATGTTATGAATTATGTTTAAATTAGTTTATACAATAATTCATATACAGCAAGGGGATAACGTATGAGCACGAAATTTGACGTTTCATTAATGGTAAAGGTTGCCCAAATGTACTATAATGATGGTATGAAGCAGGAAGAAATTGCAGGGAGTCTGTCAATCTCACGTTCTCTCATTTCAATGATTCTGACAGAGGCAAAAGAAGCCGGTATCATACAAATAATAGTTCGCGACCCTTTAAATAATAACGATGAGCTATCTGATAGATTTAAGAAATGCTTTAATCTGAAAAATTGTGTTATTATTCCAACCTCTGTTCAGGATGCAGATACTCTGAGAAGGCTTGTAGTGCAGCGAACCATTGAAGTATTTAACAATGAGGTAGAAGCCGGAACGGTAGGATTAGCCTGGGGACGCACCTGTTATCAGTTTGTGGATTCATATAAACCGAGTGATGTAAAAAAGGGATTCAACGTTGTTCCCCTAATTGGAGGAAGTAACCAAAAGGCCGGGTATTTCCAGCTCAATGAGATGGTAAGATTATTTGCTGAAAAATTAAATGGTATACCTCATTTCATTTATGCACCCGCTCTTGCAGCTTCTATTGAGGAAAAAGAGCTTTATATGAATAGTTCCGCGATGAAGGATGTAAAAGAAAAGTGGGAAAACCTTGACACAATAGTATGCAGCGTGGGCACACCCCCGAGTAAAAATCGCGAAAGATATATCGGTGAATTTGAGATATTTAAGAAGGATAAAATTCTTGCGATAGGTGATATGTGCGCCAGGTATTTTAATATTAACGGCGAGTTTGTTAAGGATGAATATTATGACCGTGTTATTTCAATACCTGTTGAATTTTTAAAGAAAGCCAAAAAAATAATTTGTATGGCCTCCGGTTTTGAAAAGTTAAATGCAATA
>CAZPIS010000158.1:0-4662 GCA_964586745.1 uncultured Ruminiclostridium sp. | reverse complement strand
ATGATATTGCGGAAAGGACAAAGGGAGACATATACTTAGGAGTTGTCGGACCCGTGAGAACCGGCAAATCAACCTTTATCAAAAAGTTCATGGAAACTCTTGTGGTTCCCAATATCAAGGATCCATACGATAGAGGAAGGGCAATTGATGAAACGCCTCAAAGCGCATCCGGACGAATGATAATGACAACAGAGCCGAAATTTATTCCTAACGAAGCGGTAGCTATCACAATGGAAGACAATATAAACTTTAATGTTAGGTTAGTAGACTGTGTTGGTTATATGGTAAAAAGTGCTGTCGGGCATATGGAGGATGAAATGCCGCGGATGGTTAAAACCCCATGGTCAGATTATGAGATTCCTTTTGAAGAGGCTGCTGCTATCGGGACCAGAAAGGTTATTCAAGAGCATTCAACCATAGGGGTAATGATAACAGCCGACGGTTCCTTTACACAGTTCTCAAGGCCTGAATATCAGGAGTCTGAAGAAAATGTTATTAAGGAACTCAAATCTTCAGGGAAACCATTTGTAATTATTTTGAACAGCGCCGTTCCGGATGCTTCAGAAACAAAGGAATTAGCTAAGGAATTAAGTGAAAAGTACTCAAAACCCGTAATACCTGTAGATTGTTTAAATCTGAATGTTCAGTCTATTAATAAGGTGATGAACGGTATTCTGATGGACTTCCCGGTAAGTGAGATATGCTTTAATCTTCCTGAATGGATTCTATCCCTCGATAGTGAACATTGGTTAAGAAAAGAAATGATAAATGCCATTAAGGATTCATTTATGGATCGGGCTACATTGCAATTGACTTATGATGCAGCAAATAGGCTCAATAGCTTTGAATTTTTAAGTAAAGCGACTCTTAATGATGTCCGTATGGGAAAAGGTGAATTAACCATGGACATCAAGCCTGCTGACGGTTTATTCTATCGAATAGTAAAAGAAGAAACAGGACTTGAGATTGACGGGGAACAGCGTTTATTCACAGTCCTTAAGGATTTATCGGGAATACGGAGCGAATACCTTAAGGTAGAGGATGCTCTGGCAGAGGTAAGAACCAAGGGGTATGGTGTTGTGACTCCAAAGCTTGAGGAATTAACGCTTGAGCCACCTGAAATTGTAAGACAGGGAACCCGTTTTGGAATAAAACTAAGAGCCAGTGCTCCGTCTATTCATATGATAAGAGCAGATATTGAAACAGAAATAGCGCCTCTGGTCGGCTCAGAAAAGCAATCTGAGGAGTTGGTGAATTATCTGTTAAAAGAATTTGAAGGCAAGCCGGAAAAGCTATGGGAGTCTAACATTTTTGGAAAATCTCTTCATGAGCTAATCACAGAAGGTTTACAAAATAAGCTATATAAGATGCCAGAAGATGCACAACTAAAGCTTCAGGAGACATTGCAAAAAATAATAAACGAAGGAAGCGGTGGATTAATCTGTATTATTCTATAAGATTATATATATTTTATAAGAAGCCCTTCTTAGGGCTTTTTTATTTTGATTAAACTTAGCTCATCATACGACATATATCGTTTTTAATATAAATGTATATGCTGAAATAATTAATTATAAACCTATTCCTATAAAGTGGGTGATATATCAGTTTAGTTATTAAACAAATAATTTCATATACATTTATTATGTCATCTTGGATTTATTTATATAAAACAGTGATATAATAATATTCATATTGAAGTACACCGAAAGGAGTTTTTGTATGGTAGAACCATCCGGTGCAAAAAGAAAAAGAGGCAGGCCAAAAAAGAATTCTGCCGATAATGATACCCCTATTATACAAACGGTAAAGAGAGGGAGAGGACGTCCCCAAAAAATACAATCTGCGTTCTCATCTCCTGTTGCGAATATTAAGAATTTAGATTCTAAAGATCTTAATTATAAAGCAATAAATGTATGGGATAATTCAACATTTAAAAAACGAAGCATTGTTTCTTTTTGCGAAGGTTATAAGGCTTTTATGAATAAAGCAAAAACTGAACGCGAATTTATAAAAGAAAGTGTTGTTTTGGCAAAGCAAAATAGATTTATAAATCTCGATGAAGCTGATAACATTAAGCTAAAAGCCGGAGACAGAGTATATCGTGTTTTTAAAGAAAAATTGATGCTTATTGCAGTTATAGGAAATAAACCTCCGGAGGAGGGCACCAGGATTATAGGTGCTCATGTTGATTGCCCGCGTATCGATATAAAACAAAATCCTTTATATGAATCTACTGATATGGTTTTCTTTAAAACCCATTATTACGGAGGAATAAAAAAGTATCAGTGGCTTGCAATACCCTTGGCTTTACACGGAACAATAATTAAAGCAGACGGAACAAGCGTTGAGGTCAATATAGGAGAAGATGAAAAAGATCCTGTGTTTACTATTACAGATCTTTTACCTCATTTGGCAAAGGACCAAATGGAGAAAAAGGTTACCGAGGCCTTCAAAGGTGAAAATATGAATGTCCTCTTAGGATCTGAGCCTGTTGTTGATAAAGATAATAAGGAGCGTTTTAAAAGTAACATTCTTAATCTTTTGTATGAAAAGTACGGAATAATTGAAGAAGATCTTATATCTTCTGAGCTTCAGGTTGTTCCGGCTTTTAAGGCCAGGGATGTGGGGATAGACAGAAGTATGGTAGGCGCATATGGTCATGATGATAGAATCTGTGCTTACCCGGCTCTTATGGCTATTTTAGAAATAAAGAATCCTGAGTATACCGCTATTACCTATCTTACAGACAAAGAAGAAATCGGAAGCGTAGGAAATACCGGTGCCGAATCAAGAGCATTAGAAAACTTTATTGCAGATATTTGTGCTTTTAGTACCGATTCAGCGTATACCGACCGCCTTGTCAGGTTTTCCCTGAATAAATCAAAAATGCTTTCTGCCGACGTTAATGCAGCCTTGGATCCTAATTATGAAGGAACACATGATAAGCAAAATGCCGGATATCTGGGTAAAGGGATTGCTATAATGAAGTTTAGCGGCTCCAGAGGAAAATCAGGAGCAAGTGATGCAAGTGCTGAGTATTTGGGTGAAATCAGAAGATTATTTAACGAAAATAATATCCCCTGGCATATCACCGAGCTTGGAGCAGTTGATAAGGGAGGCGGGGGAACAATTGCAATGATGATTGCCAATCTTGGTGTTGACGTTATTGACGTGGGAGTTCCCATACTATCTATGCATGCTCCGTTTGAGGTAGCGAGCAAAGCCGACATATATTCGGTTTATAGAGGATATTATGTTTTCTTTAGCAAATAATTAATATTTGATATGCAATCGTAATTAAAGCGGCGTGCCTGCGATGATTTAAAAATGTGTTTGTTTAAGAATCTTTATCTTGTTTGTTTTTAGGCGAAATAGAGGAGAGGGGGTTGCTTTTTACAGCATCCCTTAATTTTTCGTCATCTATATGCGTATAAATTTCTGTCGTAGCGATGCTTTCATGACCTAAAATGGCTTGCAGAGCTCGTATATCAACATTTCCGTGTTTATACATAAGTGTTGCAGCAGTATGACGAAGCTTATGAGGTGAGTATTTGTCAGGGTCCAATCCGGATGCCTGAATATATTTTTTTACTAAATATTGAACAGTCTTTGGGCTTATACGAACCTTACGTTCACTTAAAAACAGTGCTTTTGGGTCCTTTATCGTTTTTAATTTGGATCTTTCAGCTTTATAGGCCTCTATAGCATCCTGACAGGCCTTATTTAAATATACGGTTCGCTCTTTGTTTCCTTTTCCGATTACTGTCAGCGTATCCCCACGGATACTGTTGACATTTATTCCTACAAGCTCAGATAAACGCAGACCACAGTTCATAAATAACACTAATATGGCGTAGTCTCTGGCGACGTTTTTCTTTCCGTTAACACTTTGAAGCAGATTAATGCTTTCATCCAGATTCAAGTATTTTGGGAGCCTCTTAACCAGCTTTGGGGAATCAAGCTCAGCGGCAGGATTAAAATCAATAAGCTTTACCTTCGTGTTAAGATATTTATAAAATGATCTAAGACATGCAACCTTCCGTGCGCGAGTAATAGCTGTATTATTAAGCTCACGGCTGGTATAAGCCATAAAGCTGTATAAATCGCTGAGGTCAATATTTTTTATATCTTCCAGAGTAATATCATTAACAGGCAATTCTCTGAATTTATTTTCATCTGCAAGATGTTTCGTAACTTTGATATATCTCATAAATGTGCGCAAATCATAATGGTATTCGGAAACAGTTTTTTTGGAGATATTTTTTACAGTCAGCATATAGTTTAAAAATTCAATAGCTATATCGGGCATATCATTAAAATCGATTGTCATTTTTAGAACCTCACAAGTATTTATACTTAATATTATACCACACCTATCTCTTATTAAACAAAATTATTATTTTGTCTAATGTGAGATTATTATTTCTTAGTTATTCAAAATTTCTGTTCTAGGTTTAACACATCTTCTCTTCTTTTCTTTTCAAGTATTCATCTATTTAGCACCGGCAAATATAAATTAACTTGATTATATGATAGAAAGACAGACTTTACATGACTAAATCGGTATCACCCGGCATTGTTATATAAATTTATATAGAAATTTAATTTAATCTAAGACTTTTATATTCAGTAAGCCTTTCTCTATAGGCCTTAGTAATG
>CAZPIS010000157.1:0-4667 GCA_964586745.1 uncultured Ruminiclostridium sp. | reverse complement strand
CAGGAGGCAAGGACCCTTCAGGCATGGATAAAGCCCTTGAGATTGCAGAAAAAAAAGCCATTGATATGCTGCGGCCGTAACACTGCTTGTGAGGGAGAGAAGCGACCGAAGAAGCAGATGTACGTCCCATGCAAGGCTTGTTCAAGAAGGCGAGCGAAAGCGAAGACTGATTGGCAGCAAGCTACTGCTGCTGTAAGTCGCTACACTGACAAATAATATAGTTGGGAGATGATATAATGGATAATTGCCTGTTTTGCCGTATTATAAAAGGCGAAATACCCTCGGCAAAGGTTTACGAGGATGACTATGTATATGCTTTTAAAGATATAAATCCGGCTACACCGGTGCATGTGCTTGTTGTACCGAAGATTCATATCAATAGTTTAGAGGCATTGAATGATGAAAATATAGATAATGTAGTTCATATTCATCGTGGAATTAAAAAAGTTGCCGAGATTACCGGAATAAATAAAGATGGCTACAGAGTGATAGTTAATTGCGGCGAAGGCGCTGGTCAGACGGTTTTTCACCTTCATTATCACGTTCTTGGCGGAACAAAAATGAATGAAAAAATAATATAATTACTTGATAATGAAAAATGTATTGACGCTTTCAAAACCACTATTATATAATAGAATACGTGCTGTAACATGGTTTACCATTCACACTGACTGGATAAATCCCCTGGCACGGCGGCATGTACGTTACAGAGGGGAGGGATAGATGTGTCTGAAGTAAGAGTTAAGGAGAACGAATCCCTTGACAGTGCGCTGAAAAGATTTAAGAGACAATGTGCGAAGTCTGGCGTTCTCGCTGAAGTGAGGAAGAGAGAGCACTATGTCAAACCCAGCGTAAAACGCAAGAAGAAATCTGAGGCTGCGAGGAAAAGAAAGACGAAATAAGGGGTTTGTTTAAGGACCCTTAAGGTAGAGATAGCCTTAAAACAATTTTAATAAATAATAAAGCCCGGAGAACGTCTTCGGGCTTTATTATTGTTAATACAGCCTGTGCGAAAACTATTTTGGTATGTAGACTATAGCCGCAATACTTACATATATTTAATGTTACAAGAGGATAAAACAATGGAAAACTATTATTTAGGCAATGGGAGAAGATGGAAGTACATAAATCAAATCTATAGCAGAGAGATTACAGATAAAAACACTAATAAATCTGATGAACTCTTAGAAAATTTATTATTTCAAAGAGGTTTACTTGTATCAGATGACATTAAATCATTTTTAAGTCCATCTCTTGACAGCCTTCACGATCCATTTCTATTAGATGGTATGAAGGATGCTGTTGATAGAATCCTTTTGGCTATTGATAAAAAAGAAAAAGTTTTAATCTATGGAGACTATGATGCGGACGGTGTTTCGGCTACTTCAATTTTAATCAGATTTTTCAGAACCATGAATATGAAAATTGATTTTTATATACCGGACAGAGTAGATGAAGGCTACGGAATCTCTGATGTAGCGGTTGACTTCATAAGTGAAAATGAATATAACTTGGTTATTACTGTTGATTGCGGTATATCGGCGCGTTATCAGGTGGCGGATATAGTTGAAAAAACTGCAATTAAGGGTAAAGCAATTGACATGATTATTACTGATCATCATCAGTGTAACGAGGAGCTCATACCTGATGCTTTAGCTATTATTAATCCCCATATTCCGGGTAGTAAATATCCTTTTAAGAATCTTTGCGGAACAGGAGTAGCATTAAAATTAATTCAAGCATTGGGAATACGTACCGGAAATCCCCGGGCTTATGAAGATTATATAGATATTGCTGCTATTGCTACAATAGCTGATATTGTTGATTTAAACGGTGAAAATCGTATTATAACAAAATTCGGAATAGAGAAAATACATAACAATCCTTGTATTGGAATTAAAGCACTATTGGATGTGGCTTTGGCAAATAGAACGCAATTAGATACATACGGGGTTTCATTTATTTTAGTCCCAAGAATAAACGCCGCAGGTCGTATGGGGGATGCGAGCATAGCAGTTAAACTATTTACAACCGATGATGAGTCGGAAGCTAATGAATATGCAATTTATTTAAACAGCTCCAATATGAAAAGGCAGGAAATTCAGGATGAAATATTCAAAGATGCAATTAGCATAATAGAAAGTAATCCCGACTATGAAAAAGAGAAGATTATTGTTGTATATAAAGAGAACTGGCATCATGGTGTTGTAGGAATAGTTGCGTCAAAGCTTGTTGATCGTTATCATAGACCTGCATTTGTTTTCTCTGTTGAAACTGATAAAGCTGTCGGATCAGCCAGAGGTGTAGAAGGATTTAACGTTTTTAAAGCTATGGAGTCTCAATCGGATAGACTAATCAAATATGGCGGTCATGAACAAGCCGGAGGGCTTACTATTTCAGTATCAAATCTTGAATTGTTCAGAGCGAAGATAAATATGTATGCAACAAATCTAATAACAGATGAAATGCTCATACCTGAAACAGTTATTGATTTTCAGGTTCAAGGAAAGGACATCGATTTAAAAACTGCAAAGCGGGTATCGCTCATGGAGCCGTTTGGTTCAGGTAATAACAGACCGGTTTTTTGCTATAAAGGTGCTATAATAAAGGAGAAAAAAATAATCGGAAACGGCAAGCATCTTAAGCTTACTTTTGAGATAGAGGGAAAGAATATTGAAGGAGTGTATTTCGGAAAAGGTTATCTTGATATAGGGATATCTCTGATGGACAGAGTTGATATTGTATTTACACAAGAAATCAATGATTACAGGGATAAAGAAAAATTACAGATAAAGCTTTTGGATATGCGACTTACTGAAGAAACCTTAAAAAAGAACGAATTATTACTTAAAGCGGCTCGTCAGGTTGAATGTCTTGATTGCGATGTAAATTATCTTTATAATGGGATTATTGATAAATTAATCATATTTGACGATATTGTAGTTGACAGGGACATCCTTATAGTCATATACAAATATATAAGCCGAAAAGGGGCTATAAATCTTACATCTCCGGATTTGTTTATACATTCCGGAATCCTTGAAAAAGAAACAAAAATTAATATTAATGTTTATAAATTTCTTTTGGCATTATTGATATTTGATGAGTTAGGTTTGATAGAGATAGTACTGGATAATAAAGGAAACTACAGAATCACTCCGCCTGATGAGGTAAAAAAAGTAAACTTGGAAGATTCGGAGATTCTGGATTGGGTAAATAATATGGTGCATAATTTGAAATAATTGGTGGGAAACATGCTTGATGCGTTCATGAGACTTAAAAATCTTATAATTAAATATAATCCCGATTCAGACTTTGCTTTGATAGAAAAGGCATATAACATTTCTACCAAAGCCCATGAGGGTCAGGAAAGAGTATCGGGAGATCCTTATATCATCCATCCTGTGGAAGTAGGGTGTATTTTAGCTGAGCTTGAAATGGATGACAGTTCGATTGCAGCCGGAATACTTCATGATACTATTGAGGACACCACCTTTACTTATGAGCAGATCAAGAAGGAATTTAATGCCGAGATAGCAGAGCTGGTTGAAGGTGTGACAAAGCTTACAAAAATTCCCTATACATCTAAGCAGGAGATCCAAGCAGAAAATTTTAGGAAAATGTTTCTTGCCATGGCAAAGGACATTCGAGTGATTATTATTAAGCTTGCGGATCGCCTTCATAACATGAGAACCCTAAAGTTTATGGTAAAGGACAAGCAGCTCCAAAAGGCCAGAGAAACAATGGAAATATACGCGCCGTTGGCTCATCGTCTTGGTATTCATAAGATTAAATGGGAATTAGAGGACTTAAGCTTTCGATATATTGATGAAAAGGGCTATTATGACTTAGTTGAAAAAATAGCAAAAAAACGTAAGGAACGCGAAGAATATATAAACAATGTAATTGAAGATGTTAGAAAGAAAACTAATGAAGTAGAAATAGAGACATCAATAGAAGGTCGTGCAAAGCATCTTTACAGTATCTACAAAAAAATGAACACACAGAATAAAACAATTGAACAAATTTATGATCTTTTCGCGATAAGGTTGATTGTAGATTCTGTAAAGGATTGTTATGCTCTTTTGGGATTGATGCATGAAATGTTCAAACCTATGCCCGGTCGTTTTAAAGACTATATTTCCATGCCGAAGCCGAATATGTATCAGTCACTGCATTCAACTGTAATTGGACCTGAGGGAATACCCTTTGAAGTGCAAATAAGAACATGGGAAATGCACCGTGTCGCTGAGGTGGGTATTGCAGCTCATTGGCAATATAAAGAGGGCGGATATGGCGAAAAATCTTATTCTGAGAAGCTTTCGTGGTTGAGGCAAATGATTGAATGGCAGAAGGATGCCAGAGATCCCGATGAATTTATGGAGAATCTAAAAATAGATTTGTTTACCGACGAGGTGTTTGTTTTTACTCCCAAAGGAGATGTTAAAAACCTTAGAGCCGGCTCAACGCCAATTGATTTTGCATATTCTATTCACAGCGCCATTGGAAATCGTATGATAGGTGCAAAAATTAACGGAAGAATAGTAACACTTGATTATGAACTTAAAAACGGAGATATTATTGAGATTATCACTTCAGGGGGAAGTAATGGACCAAGCCGAGACTGGTTGAAAATTGCCAAAACTTCACAGGCAAGAAATAAGATT
>CAZPIS010000156.1:2378-4673 GCA_964586745.1 uncultured Ruminiclostridium sp. | reverse complement strand
TAGAAAACCGTGCACCTTCAAGAATAACATAGGGAAAGCCCTCACTGATGGAGGTTAGGACATTAATATCTATTATTTGAAAAAAGTCATAGGGTTTCTCCACCATACCGGTAAAATACACATATGGTGCAAGTCCAAGCTTATCGGCAAATTGCTTTAAATGATCCATGAGTTCATCACCGGGGCCGGCTATTAAAAATCTGGCATCGGAATTAACCTTTATAACTTCTGCGGCAGCTCGTAAAAAGGTTTCGTGATCCTTGACGGGATGAAGCCTTGCCATGATCCCAATAAGAACACAGTCTTCGGGGAATGGCACTTTAAAGCGTTCAAAGAAATCTTTTCGTGTACATTGGGTAATTTCATTATCAAAGGATATGCCGTTATTGACCGAATAGAGATGCTGAGGATCAAAGCCACTGTCTTTTAGCATTTCTTTCAGGTTGCCGGATACACTGATATGATAATCTATTCGCCTCAATGAAATCATGTTGATTAAACCGAAGGTAAACCTTTTCAGAAGACTGTGCATATAATCAAGGTGATAGTCACTGTGCACGGTAGTAACTACCGGTATACCTGTTATACGCTTGATAATCGAAGCCATCATATTAGCCTTGGCTCCGTGTGAATGAATGATATCATAATTGCCGGATTTTACCAACTTGAGAGTTTTGCGAAGATCAAGAAAGATATTGCCTGTTTTTACAATACGCGCGTCTATACCCATTGCAACGGCATCATCGTGAAACTTACCCTTCCTGAAGCTGATAAGGGTTGCATCTATATGTTTACCGAGCTCTTTTATTAGCTGCAAGACATGGCTTTTCGCGCCACCTTCATCTCCGCCTCCGATAAGGTGTATAACTTTCATATTATGCCAAATCCTTTCAAGGTCAATTATTATATACTCACATCGCACCATTTGTTTTTGTATAGGATACGTTGCTTATTAATTCCGATGCTTTTTAATATATCATAGGCCTCGTCATAATAATAATCAATATTATTTGGATGATGACTGTCTGAATTCAGCATTATAGGAATATCCATATCACGGCATGCTTCTAATATCCATATACTCGGATACGGAGATTTTACATAGCCTCTGGATATACCTCCGGTGTTTACTTCAACAATAGTGTTGGTTAGCGAGATTATATCCAGGGTTTTTAAAATTTCCTCCCGATAGATATCGTCATCTTCATCAAAAAAATCATTATTAGTATTGTTTTTGCGGATAACATCTAAATGAGCGATAATGTTAGGTGTCATCTTCATTAACACTTCTCTTATCTCAACAAAATAGGCTCTGAATAAGGCGTGAATATCATTGCTGAAACCTTCTTCGAGGGTGCTCTCAAATTCTTTACGAGTGCCGTCTATGGGCATAGCTTGCCCCGTCTTTTCATCTATAAGAAAATGAACTGCTCCGATGGTATAATCAATACCTCTCTTTTTGCGCCAATCTGTACAACCGTCATAATAATCGGCTTCAAGGCCGGTATATATTTCTATGTCATTCTTATATTTTTTCTTTAAAAGATTGATTGTATCAACATATTCATCAAAGCAACTCTGCTTCATATGCCAATCACTCTTAAAATTAACAGGCGCATGAGCGGAAAAACCGAACACCTGAAAATTCTTTTCCAAAGCTTTTTTTATATAGTCTTCAAGCTCCTCCTGCCCGTCGTCAAAACGGCTGTGAGTATGAAATGTACTTTTTATCATAGAGTCTCCTTAAGTTTATACTTGTTTCGTTTTTGTTCAATATCACATATTATAGCTTATTTGTTTTTTCATAATCATCAGTTTCTTAGTATGATAGAATATGAAATTCCAATAAATCTATAACGAGGCCATTATACTTATAATAACATCACCCGTTACCGAAATCAAAGATTTCGAACGGGTCCCGATAACATTGATACTCCGTATGAATAACATCACCCGTTACCGAAATCAAAGATTTCGAACGGGTCCCGATAACATGTCGGAAAACAAAAATATTGTGATATATTGGCATGTTTTGTCAATTTGGCTAAGTTATTTCGTTAAATTGTTGAAACGTGTTTCTTAATATGATATCATTTATAAAAGAGTTGCCAGACAGTATATTAAGCTGTTAAGAGGCATTTCGGATATAATCATTAATGGCGTGAGTCATGTCGAAAAGAGGAGATCCCAATGAGTAGCGTGATAAAGGTAAATGCAAGTGTTTATTCTCGCATAGGTTATGGTAGAACTTACAACACCAACTCCTTCTACATAAACGGCAAATTTACATCCGAA
>CAZPIS010000156.1:0-2368 GCA_964586745.1 uncultured Ruminiclostridium sp. | reverse complement strand
TTCAGGCTTCTATTGAAAACAGAGGTTTAGAATATCTTTTTGCCGTATCTGATAATATGGTGTGTGATTATCCGGAACAAGATATAAATGTTTCAATACTTAAAGAGATTGGAAAATTTCATGAAAAAATCACCGTAAATGGTGGTGATATTAATACCAATATAGCAGATTTGGAATCACGTGTTAACGAAACCGAACGACTTATTGCAAGCTTTTTGGAAATGAATGGAGTACCGGAATCTGCATCAGAACGGAATCTCGGGTTTTCCGGTTTACTGTTATCGGATGGTAAGCTTATTGCTTTAACAAGTGGCAATGGCCGTATTTATATGATGCGCAATGATAGATTCAGGCCGTTAGCATCGGATTCATCAAGAGCCAAGCGAGATATTGATAATAGGATTCTTGACAATGAAGAGGGAGACGAAACTGATATTGTCTTACCGGGTGAAGAGGAAAAAGGCAGTGCAATTGTTTCAGATGTTTATGATATAGCAGAAGGAGACTCCTTTGTTCTTTTAAGTGAAGGACTTTATGAAGCACTGGGAGAAGAGAAAATCGAGGACATATTGGCGCTTAGAAGCGATAGTACATATATAGCATACCGCTTGGTTGATGAAGCAATGAAGAGGAAAACTGAGGGCGATCTTACAGCTATGGTTGTTCAGGTGGAAAAACTCGTCAGCAACCAAGGTAAATCAAAAAAGCCGGCGCCTCGAACCCAACCGAAGCAAGACGTAAAAACAAAAGTAGAAAGACTTAATAATGCTCCGGCCATAACCTATAAATATAACAGACGCAAGAATAATAAATATCAGAGTTCTATTCTGGTCGGAATGGTTTTTGTTACTGTTTTAATATTGTTCGGTATAATTTTTCTGATTATAAGCTCTTTAATCAATACCGGGAAGGAAAACTTTACGTCACCAACCCCGACTGCACCGATTGTTTCTACAACGCCTACCGCTTCTCCCGGCGAAGTTATATCGCCTACCGATGGCCCTACAGAAACAGAGGATCCGGCAGAAACTCAAACTCCTATACCTACTCCGACTCCACAGGAAGGAACCGATATAAAAAAACATGTTGTGAAGAAGGGTGAAAGTATTAGCGCTATTGCCAGAAGCTATTATGGGGATACATCGCTGGTTGATGCATTATGCAAATATAATAATATTTCAGATCCAAATAAGATTATTCAAGGTCAGGTAATCAAGATTCCGCCTAAGGATGTTTTAAAGGCTCAATAGATGCCGAGCATAAAATGATGTTAAGAAAAATTATTGCTGCATAAAATAAAAAAAGTATTAAATAAATACCTGCTCTCTAGAGAGCAGGTATTTGCTATAAACCGCTTAATTATAAAGAAAACTGTTTATACCTCTAAAAATCTATCCATTAGTGTATGTCCTTCATGTATTACAAGGCCGGTTGACTTTGTAAAAGCTTCTGTATAAACAGCTCCGGGATTTACCACATCAGGGTTACGGCTGTCATATATAAAGAAAGGAACAGGATTGTCACAATGTGTCTTAATGGCTATTGGGGTAGGATGATCCGGAAGTACCATTATACGGTAATCACCCATATCTTCAAGTCCTTTTAAAAGTGTACCTAAAACATCTTTGTCTATCAGCTCAATTGCATGTATTTTTTCCTTAAGCTGGCCTTGATGCCCACATTCATCAGGTGCTTCAATATGGATATATACAATATCTCTGCCTTCATGCAATTCTTTAAGAGCTGCTTGTGCTTTACCCTTGAAGTTGGTTTTTATATTACCGGTTGCCCCGTCTACGTTGACTGACTTCATTCCTGATGCAATACCGATACCTTTTATAAGATCCACAGCCGAAATAACAGAACCGCAGAGGCCGTATTTCTCAATAAACAAAGGAACCTCAGGCTTCTTTCCCTGGCCCCAAAGCCATATAGAGACGGCGGGGTTTAAACCTCTTTTCACACGGCTCTTATTTACAGTATGATTTTTTAAAATCTCAGTACTCTTCTTCATAAGCTCCAGTGCTATTTCACATCCCGGACCCTTAGGCAGATACTCAGTGATCTTCTTTCCCGAAATGTCATGGGGTGGAATGAGTTTTATTTCAATAGGTCCGTTTTTCCAAACAAGGCAGTGTCGATAGCTGATACCGGGGTGAAAGGATATACCTTCCCTGTTTAGACCTTCAGCTACAGCATTCATAAGCACCGTGGACTCTTCGGTAGTAATTTCTCCTGCACTGTAGTCAACCATGGTGCGCGCTTCGTAAGCCTCTTCATCACTAAGGGTAACTAAATTGCACCTCAGTGCGGTATCATCAGAGTTAAGCTTTAGCCCCATGCTTATAGCTTCAAGTGGAGAGCGACC
>CAZPIS010000155.1:0-4679 GCA_964586745.1 uncultured Ruminiclostridium sp. | reverse complement strand
ATGAATTAGGGGATAAACAAGAAAATTTCTTTAATTCTCTTTATCACCAGAGGTTAGAGGCAGGTATGGTCTTGCTGGACGAAAACCGCGGATGTTCAGGTGTTATTCTCGTTCTTTCAGGTATGATAAGGATTTATAAGCTATCCGAGGAAGGTAAGGAAATTACTCTCTACCGCATTGGCAGAGGTGAAACCTGTGTGCTTACAGTAGCCTGTATGCTTGGTACGGGAGATATCCCGTTTCCTGTGGCTGCCGCTGCCGAGCAGGTATCCGATATTATTTTTATTCCTATTGAACTATTTAAAAGATACTTTTTTGAGGTTCCTTCAATTCAAAAATTTTTCTTTTCATCTATGTCCGCAAAGTTTTATTCTGTATTGGGACTTCTTGAAAATGTTACTTTTAAACGGACAAGTGATCGCCTCACAGATTTTTTGATTACTAAAACTGCCGGAGGAACTTATCCTCTTTATGCAACTCATGAAGCAGTTGCCTCAGAACTGGGCACTGCCAGAGAAGTAGTAAGCCGCCTTTTAAAAGAAATGGAATCAAAAGGTCAGGTATCATTAAGCCGAGGAAAAATAGTTCTGCACCAAGGCGAATTCTAGAGACCTTTTCTGTGTAACATAGTCACTGATATATTTTATTCTTTGATATATTATAATATCGTGAAAAAATTAACTAATTTAATAAGGGTTTTCCCCCCGCCGTATAAAAAATCGGGAGCCATCTATATTTAGTTATATTACAGAATAAGTATTTGAAGGAGTGTTATCCATGGAAAAAAAGATTTTAATTATCGGTGGCGTAGCCGGTGGAGCAACTGCTGCAGCCAGGCTTAGAAGATTAGATGAGCACGCACAGATCATTATGTTTGAAAGAGGCGAATATATTTCTTTTGCCAATTGCGGTCTTCCATATTTCATAGGAGATGTTATTACTGATGGCGAAAAATTGACCCTCCAATCTCCCGAATCATTTAAAAGCCGTCTCAATGTGGACGTACGAATTAGAAGCGAGGTCATAAAGATCAATCGGGATAAAAAAACCATAGAGGTCAGAGAAACTAACGGAAAAGCATATGAAGAGACTTATGATTATCTTATACTCTCTCCCGGTGCTGAACCCATAGTACCTCCTATTGAAGGTGCAAAGACCGAAGCGGTCTTCGCTTTGAGAAATATTCCTGATACTTACCGCATAAAGAATTATGTCAAACAAAACAATCCAAAAAGTGCTGTAGTTGTGGGAGCCGGTTATATAGGAATTGAAATGGCCGAAAATCTTCATGCATTAGGGCTTGACGTCTCAATTGTTGAGCTTTCTGACCACGTCATTCAACCTTTGGATTATGATATGGCAGCCGAGGTTCATAATCATATTCAAAGCAAGGGTTTAGCTTTATTTTTGAATCGTGGAGTAACAGGTCTTCATTATCACAACGGAACTTATGAAGTTAAATTAAGCGAGGGTCCTAGCATCAATGCCGATATGGTAATTCTTGCAGTAGGAGTAAGTCCCGAAAGCAGTCTTGCAAAAGAAGCGGGATTGGAGTTAGGGTTTCGTAATTGTATAGTTACCGATAATCACATGAGGACAAATGACCCGTTTATTTATGCCGTCGGAGATGCCGTAGAGGTCGTGGATGTAATAACCGGCAAAAAGGTTTTTGTGCCTTTAGCATCCCCTGCAAACCGTCAGGGACGTATTGCAGCAGATAATATTGCCGGCAAAAACAGTACCTACGGAGGTACGTTGGGTACTGCCATACTCAAGGCCTTTGATATGACTGTAGCAACGACGGGCAGTAATGAAAAAACTTTAAAAGCTGCCGGCATTGACTATGAAAAGTCCTTTACCTTCAGTGCATCCAATGCAAGCTACTACCCCGGGGCTACCTTTATGACAATAAAGCTGCTTTTTGAAAAAAACGGCGGGAAGATTCTAGGTGCCCAGATAACAGGGTATAAAGGCGTTGACAAGCGTATTGATGTTCTGGCTACAGCAATTAAAGCCGGAATGAATGTTCTTGACATTACAAATCTTGAGCTGTCCTATGCACCTCCCTTTGGATCTGCAAAAGATCCTGTTAATATGGCAGGATATGTTGCATCAAACATACTTAATGGTGATATTAAAATTTTCCACTGGCATGATGTAGAATCCCTAAATCCTGACAAAGTAACTATTCTAGATGTCAGAACCGAGTTGGAATTTTCTAACGGAAGCGTTGCAGGAGCCGTAAATATTCCTGTTGATAATCTAAGAGAGCGCATTTCTGAGCTTGATTCTAAGAAACCGGTTTATGTATTCTGTCAGATTGGCCTTCGGGGATATATTGCTTCAAGGATTCTAATGCAAAATGGATTTGATAATGTATATAATCTTTCGGGAGGATATCGGTTACTTAATACTGTAACAACTCCGCTGAAACCTTTCCAAGGCTTTGGCAAAAAGACATTTGGAAATGATGAAAAAAAGGCAGATGACCAAAAATTAATGGAGCTTTCAGAAAAGGGAACCACTACTGCAACCTTAAAAGAAGAAGCCCCCACTAAACGCATTGCCTTAAATGCATGTGGCCTCCAATGCCCCGGTCCTATTTTAAAAGTTAGCGAAGCTATGAAAAAGCTAACCCCCGGAGAAGAGATAGAGATATCGGCTACCGACCCAGCCTTTGCTACGGATGTTGAGGCTTGGTGTAAACGTACCGGAAACGAGCTTATTGAAAGTGATAATAAAAGTGGTCAGTTCTTTGTTGTAGTTAGAAAAGGAGCTGAAACAAAAAATAAAGTCTCTTCCTCCACCGGTGATGCCAAGAACATAATAGTGTTTTCCGGCGATTTGGATAAGGCTATAGCTGCCTTTATTATAGCCAACGGCTCTGCCGCCATGGGAAGAGAAGTAAACATGTTTTTCACATTCTGGGGTCTAAATATCCTAAGGAAGGCTAAAAAAGTTAAGGTAAAAAAGAATTTAATTGAAAAGATGTTTGGATTTATGATGCCTCAAGGCACTAAAAAGCTCGGTATTTCCAAAATGAACATGATGGGGATGGGATCAGTTATGATTAGAAAGGTTATGAAGCACAAAAACATCTCCTCCATTGAAGAGCTTATTGATACGGCCATAGAAAACGGTGTGAAAATTACCGCTTGCTCTATGTCAATGGATGTCATGGGCATAAAACAAGAAGAGCTTATTGAAGGTGTAAAAATGGGAGGAGTTGCCGCAATGCTGGCTTCCGCCGAAGAATCAGATATGTCGTTGTTCATTTAGCGAAAATCAGACCGGTCACTGTGCTCTCTTAAGTCATTTATCTGATAAATAAGATTAAAAAATGGCATAGCCGCATATTACGGCTATGCCATTTTTTTCAGAGATTATAATCCCTCTTGGACTGTGGCTTTAATCCATCTTGTTCTTAACATCAGAATTCAGGCTTATCCTTTTTGCTGGTATGTTCCACGGCACTTAGCATAGTAATCTCCGCGGGAATCATAGCGTTTATCCCATTTTTCTTCCTTTTCGTCGCACTTGTCTTTTTTCTCGAACTTGCCGTCTTCTTTTTTTTCATCTTCAAATTTGTCGCATCCGCATTTTTCTTTGTCTTTTTTGTCGTCATCGTATTTATCATCTTCGACACAAACAGGAATATGTTCAGTCCTTACGACCTTGAAGGTTATCTTTACAACGTCCTTTTCCAAAAGGCTACAGAATACTTTTTGCCCCTTGCATACAGTCTCGCCGTGCAAAAATTCCTTTTCACCTTCAACGAATGCTTCAAGCAATTCTGCAATATCACATTCGTCAACTTTTTCACATCCTATGGGCTTCATCTCAACAAACCCTCCAAAGGGGATTTTAAAAGTAATGTGGTTTATCTCCCCGGATACAATTCCGTCACAAACCTCCTCCACAGTTTTCCAGATGTAAGCATTGAAAATTACCTTCCCCGGAATTACACTTGCATCAGTAATTACTACTTTTCTGTCGATTTTTTCAATTTTAAATATCGGAGGACTGGATTGCGGAATAGTTACGTCCTTCTCAATAAAAAACTGTTCAGATCCTTTACCAACTATAACAGGCACTTGAAGAATTTTCTTTTTCATTCTCTCACTCCTTTCTTAAAATTTATGCTTGCCTTGTCGTACAAGCTCAATACATATTATTCATGCTAGTCCAAAGTTGCTACAACACATTTTCATTTTTTTCTAATCCTATTCAAAGAGCAGAAAACAACCGGTGCTTTGCATAAAATAGCGCGTATGTGTTTAAAACTATAACCGGTAATTGAACCCATGCAAGAGCTAGCCAAAAAGAAGAACGTTGATGTCATTCTGAATGGTCAAAGCAAGAAAAAGTATCTTTAATTATTTATGAACCAAAAGGAAGGAATGTGAACATATGGCTAAAAAGGGTATGAGAAGGCCGGATCCGGAATCACCCCATGGAACAGAAAGCAATAAAAAACAACACTTCGATAAAAACGAAGTTTATCCTGTACCAGAGCTTCAAGGAAAAGCAAAGTTTACTAAAGAAAAGGCAAACCCCATCAGTTTTGACGGAAATAAAAACACAACATTTTCGGAATAAATGCTTGGAGCTTCTTGGACAACCTTTGCATGGGACGTACATCTGCTTCTTCGGTCGTTTCACTCCCTCACAAGCAGTGT
>CAZPIS010000154.1:0-4683 GCA_964586745.1 uncultured Ruminiclostridium sp. | reverse complement strand
GAAGAAATTACATGCAAACAGTTTTTTCTTTTGATTTCCCTTTCCTTGTTTAAAGTAGTCCCACCAACAATAAATGAGTTATCAGAAATAATGGGATCTTCGCATCAGAATGTTAAGCAAATAGTTAACAAGCTTGAGGTCGGTGGATATGTAAATACATATTCTGATGAGCATGACAAACGAAAGCTGCGGGTTGTAGCTACAGAAAAGGTGGTTAAACTAGGTGAAAAGTATAGAGCAAAAGAATTGGAATTTTTCGATAGGTTTTATGACGGTATTTCAGATACTGAGGTAGAGGCAGCGTATAAAATAATATCAAAAATCGAAAAGAATCTTATAGCAATAAGAGAAGAGCATAGATAATTTGAAAGCGAAATGTGAATAAGGATCTGCTAAGAAAAGAGGATAAGATGATAGTAATTTTAGCTGACGTTAAAAAAGAGAATATGGGGAAAGCACTTTATGAGTATTATAAAGCAAAGAACGAAGAGGTGGAATTTGTATCTGTAAGTGACCTTGATATTAAGCCGTGCTATGCATGTGGAGGATGTACATATAAGACATATGGAAAATGTGTATTTAGAGACGATATGGATAATATTGTACCCCTATTGATGGAAGGGGATGTAATTATATACACCTCGCCTCTATTATGGGGAGGGTTTTCTTATAGCATTAAAAAGGTGATAGATAAAATGGCATTAACTGGTAGTAGATTCTATAAAGTAAAAAATGGAGAGATAGTAAAAGGTTCTATATCTAACATGAAAAAGCTTGTAGGTATTGGCGTTAGTGATAGAGTGTCTGAAAAAGAACGAAAGACATTCGAAAATCTGCTCAAAGAAATGGGAATAATTACTGATACAAAATATATGGGAAAAGTTATAGACAAACAATTTACCCATGATGATGTTGAAAAAATCGCTACGGAGGTGTACGAGCTTTGAAATACATAATTATTAATCTTAGCCCAAGGAAAAAGGGGACCAGTAACATGTTGGCTAATTATTTTGCCGACAGGATTAGCTCGGATACACATCACGCGAATGTTTATGATTTGTATACATACCTTGATAGAATGGATATCCTTCTCAATAAAATAAAAGAATCAGATTGTATTGTTTTGATTGGTCCATGTTATGTGGACTCGTACCCGGCTGATACAATAAATCTCCTGTTGCATATGGCTAGCGGTGAAGGGGTGCTGCACGGACAGAGCTTATACGGCTTCATTCAAGGTGGGATGCCCTATATTCATACTCATGAGCATGGTATCAAATTATTGGAAAATTTTGCTGATGATAATTCTGTGGCCTTTAAGGGTGGTTTTGTAATGGGAGGCGGAGCCATTTTAAATGGGCAACCTTTAGAGAAAATAATAGGTGCTAAGAAAATGGTACCTGCCGTGAATGCTTTCATAGAACATATAAAGAAGAATGAAGTATCACCTGAGGAAATATATAAAAATGCAGGCATGAAGATGCCGGGATTTATTACAAGAGTTTTTGCCGCTGTAATGTGCCGGAATATTAAAAAGGATTTAACTTCAAAAGGGATTGATTATAACGAGAATAAAAATTTACCTCACTTTTAGGTGGTGAGTTGGGGTTACTGTTTCCTTCGAGTTTCAATGACTCGGGACCCGTTCGAAATCTTTGATTTCGGTAACGGGTTAGGTCATTATAAAGCAAAAAGTCCTTACATATCATAGGGTGCTATATATGGACTTTTCTATAACGAGTTTTAAATGTGCCCATACCTTTGAGGGTGCGTATTATGGTTTTTAATCCCGGGAAAATATCGGCATAGTTTGGTATGTATATTACCGGCTATGCCAATTTTTCGTGTTCTGGAGTGGTCGGTGGGGCGGCGCAGGAATATTTCCTGTGGTGTCTTTTCGTTGTATCAAAGCCTAAGTTCACAAAAAGAGACTTGATATTGTTGTAGGGCTTTGTAAAATAAAAAAATATTATAATTTGATGTAATATTTTGCTTTTAATCAGTAGTACATGGGTGAGGCGAAAAGGAAGGTGATGTAATATTGCTCGATAATGAAATCATTGGCTTGTTCTATGAGCGCTCAGAGCAGGCAATCATGGAATTATCAAATAAATATGGTTCAGTATTTAGAAATGTCGCCAGAAATATTTTGAACAACGATCTTGACGCAGAAGAATGTATCAACGATGCTCTTTTAGGAGCATGGAATACGATACCACCCCAAAATCCAAATCCTTTGCTGACATATATTTGCCGCATTGTCCGGAACCTATCTATTAGAAAATATCATACGAACACTGCTCTTAAGCGGAATAGTTTTTATGATACTGCCTTGGATGAGCTGGAAGAATGCCTGGCATCATCGGTCAATGTAGAGACTGAATTAGCCGCGAAGGAATTAACGCTGCTACTAGATAGTTTCCTTGATGCTTTGGATAAAGATAATCGCATGATGTTCGTGCGCCGCTATTGGTATTCAGATTCCATATCCGATATTGCAGTAAGGTTTAAGGTTAGTAGCAACAATGTTACTGTACGTCTCTTCCGAACTCGGGAGAAATTGAAATTTTTTTTACGAAAGGCAGGTTTTACAGTATGAAACGTGAAGATATTTCACAGTCCGTAGGTAATATTAGTACCCGGCATATCCAGGAAGCCGAGAGCTACCCGTTTCAAAATTATTCTTTTTCACGCAAAGGTTTTTCTGCAAAAAAAATAGCAGCATTGGTTGCTTCTGTTGTTCTACTTTTTATTCTTGCTGTACCTGGACTGGCAGCCGCGGATGTACAAGCAGCGTATGAAATCCTGTATGCAGTATCACCGAAAATTGCGCAGGAACTCAAGCCTGTTAGAATGTCCAGCGAAGATAGCGGTATTAATATGGAAGTCATTTCTGCAAATATCAACGGCGATACAGCCCATATATACATTTCTATGCAAGACATAACCGGCGAAAGAATTGATGAAACAACAGATTTATATGACAGCTATAGTATCAATCGACCTTTTTCCAGCAGCGCAACCTGTGAAAGGATAAGCTATGATGAAGAAACCAATACAGCCAATTTTTTGATTACCATCACACAAATGGGGCAAAAAGAAATTGGCGGAAAAAAAATCACATTTACAGTTGCTAAATTTCTTAGCAAAAAGCAGGAATATCAAGATAAAATCATGCAGATTGATTCAAATACTGTAAACTCTTCTCCGCAGACGCAGAGCGATGTGAACATAAGGGGCTGGAGTTCAAGTGGCGATATGAGCGGAAATTCAAAATACATTGACTATTTGAAAGCAACTTCAGAAGGATCTTTTTCACCTGTTGAAGGTGTAACAGTTACAGGTACGGGTTTTATTGATGGCAAGCTCCATATACAGGCATATTATGAAAATATCCTTGAAACTGACAATCATGGTTATGTCTATTTAATGAACGCTACTGGGGACGAAATTAGAAGCGAAGCCTCTGTTTCTTTTTGGGATTCAGAAAAGAGCGGAAGCTTCGAGGAGTATATTTTTAATGTTACACCAAGTGAAATCAATAACTACGAACTCTACGGTCATTTCTGGACGTGCAGCTCTTTAACAAAAGGAAATTGGCAAGTAACATTCCCGCTTGAATACAAATAATAAAATACAGTTTTCTGTAATAGAAACACTCCTCATTACTGATTAATGTCGGCGATGGGGGAGTGTTCTTTTTTATTTATATATTTAAATTTCTGTGCCGCCAATAAAGACCATAAAGGTAAAATCGTGCGTAGTCTTAATTTCTCTTGAAAAAATATTTTATATGCTATATAATATATGTAATGGTTACAAGATTGTAATAATTACATTTACTATTAAGGTGGCATATTTAAATGCGGTTTGGGAATTTAGAAAAAGAATTAAAAAACAGAAATATTAATCTTTCATATCAGAGGCTGAAGATTTTAGAGTATCTTGCCCAAAATCAATGTCATCCAACGGTAGAACGGATATTCACTGATATTCAAAAAAACATATCAACCCTATCAAAAACAACAGTCTATAATACATTAAAGAAACTGGTAGAAGAAGGTTTAGTTAGGGTAATTAATATTGAGGACAATGAAACTAGGTATGATATAAATACCGAAGATCACGGACATTTTAAATGTGAAACATGTAAAGCAATTATTGATTTCAATATAGATTTAGAATCGTTTTCAATCAAAGGATTAGATGACTTTAGGATTCTTGATAAGAATATGTATTTAAAAGGGATTTGTCCGAGATGCCTATCAAATTAAGAAAAATATTTAACTTAAGTAGAGTTGTGATTTTATTGTAAGTTAAGTAATATAGCAAATTTTCGGTAGCTAGCAAGCCTATGCGTTCCGGATAAAATAAAAAAGACTAGGAGGTATGACATGGGAAAATATGTGTGTTCCATTTGCGGATATGTCTATGATGAAGCAAAGGGAATTCCAGAAGCAGGTATTGCACCGGGCACAGCATGGGAGGATATCCCGGATAGTTGGGTATGTCCTCTTTGTGGTGCAACAAAGGCTGAATTCGACAAACAAGGAGAGTCGGGCAAAACGCCGGAAAAGAAGCCTTTGTCAATAATTGAAAATTCTGATGACATGAAAGAGTTATCCCCGCTGGAGGTTAGTGCTATATGCACAAATCTGGCACGTGGATGTGAAAAACAGTATA
>CAZPIS010000153.1:0-4701 GCA_964586745.1 uncultured Ruminiclostridium sp. | reverse complement strand
GAATACAAAATTATAAGTATTAAGCCGATACTCCGGAGAGTAGCGGCTTTACTATTTTCCAGTTGCTTAATAATAATATATAATGTATAATAATATTTGGTGAAAAGCTAGTTTTTTGTAATTGGATGAATGTTATGAAAGAAATTTACATAATGCTAACCCAAGTAGGGACATTAGTATCAAAATCTATAAAACTATATACAAAAGCAAAGTATAATCATTCTTCTATTGGGGTAGACCCTGATCTTAGGGTTTTTTATAGCTTTGCACGCAGGGTCAGATATTTCCCATTAATCGGAGGTTTTATTACCGAAGTGGTTAATGAGGGAATGTTTAAGTACTACCCTGAAACTGAGTGCGCCATTTATGCCAAACAAGTTGATAATGCGACATATAACAAAGTTTGTGCTCTTTTAGACCTCTATAAAAGCAATCCCCAAATGTATCATTATAATCTTATGGCATTAGTAGGAATTTTAATAAATAAACCTTTCTGCTCTAAAAATAATAGTACTTGTGCAGAATTTATCGCAAAGATATTAGACGAAGCAAATATTTACACTTTTAAAAAGCCCTTTCCCCTTGTAAGACCTGATGATATGCCTGATATTCCTAGTGTTAATTTAGTATATGAAGGTCGAATGCTGGATTTAGACACCAGATGGGTTGGGTGAATACTTTCAAATTTTCTCCTGAGCGTTGCAGTAGCATGACCCCAATCAGACTTCGCTTACGTTCGCCTTCTTGGGCAAGCCATGCATGGGTGATCCTACTGTTTACTTATCAGAGCAGTGCGAAGGATCTTACTAATCAACCAAAAGATTCTTCATTCCGGAATAGTTATCGTTGTAAATGTCCTAACCATGGCCTCTGTAGGTGATATATATACTGATATTTCGCCATCCTGATTAAGTTGTTGATCGCTTAATAAACTATCTGCTATAGGCGCACTGACAAGGGTGGTTGTGATAAACCAAACAATTTCTTTCTCCGGCTGTAGTTCTATATTTATTATAGGCAACATTACCTTTTGATTCTCGTCAGTACCACGTCCTCGCATTATTGTTGCGCCCTTGGCGCCTGATTGTCGGGCAACATCAACGACTTTTTCAGCAAAGCCTCTATTTACAATTACCATAATACAGTCGTGTTCCATGTTTATTTCTTCCACTAAATGAGTAGCTTTAACAGGCTTCTTCTCGACAGATGGGTATTCAACTTTTTTATGCTTAAACACCGTTCCAAAAATCATTATAGAAAGAACGGGGGCCATTGCTACCATCGCAATAACACCAAATCCATCCACCAATACGTTTGCAGTATCTATAATGGTAGCGGCACCTTGTGCAAAAGCAAGTACAAAGGTTGCAGTCATAGGACCTGAAGCAACTCCGCCTGCATCATAGGCAATCCCCACAAAAACCGGGTCGGCTTTAAATGAAAGAAGTATGGCAATAAGAAATCCCGGAAGAAGAAAATACCATAGCTTAACCTCCGGTACGGCAATCCTTATCATGGAAAGGGCAATTGCTATACCTACACCGATGGAAAGTGTCATACGAATCAGACTAATAGGTATATGACCACTGGTGACTTCTTCGATTTGTTCGCCTAGTACATGGACGGCAGGTTCAACCAAAACCACTATGAGACCAAGAAGGAATCCAATACCTATAAGTACCCAAGGATTCATTTTCCCAATTTCCATACCTATTATTCGTCCCATATCCATAAATCCGGAGTTTACGGCAGTAAGAAAAATAGCAAGTCCTAATAAAGTGAAGCCCAGTCCTGTTGCTATTTTTAATAGGTCATCCTTGGATATTTTAAACTTTGCGAAGTTATAAATAAAAAACAGTAATATTATTGGTAATAGTGCAATAAGTGATTCAAGGAAGATTCCCGGGAACACTTTTATTATGGGACCGAATACACCTTGTGCAACAATGTACTCACCTACATCGCCTTTTATATTTTTCTGTCCTGAAAGGATTGACATAAGCATTACGGCTAGTATAGGGCCGGCACTCATGACCCCGACAAGTCCGAAAGAGTTTTCTTCAGAGTTTTTACCGCCTTTTATTGTAGACAGTCCCAATGATATCGCAAGGACGAAGGGAGTAGTAAGAGCTCCCGTGGTAGCACCGGAGGCATCAAATGAAATGGCAAGAAACTCCTCAGAAACAAAAAATGACAATGCAAAAATTATACCGTAGGTTATTGCCATAAATGCACTGTAAGAAGGTTTATCTCGTAGCAATCTGAAAACGCCTAACGAAATCATAACGCCCACACCGATAGATACCAAATATACTATCATGGATGCATTCATAGTGCCTCCCGAAGCTGAATCTATCTGTGAACCGAGAATAAGCAAATCGGGCTCTGCAACTGTTATCAAAAAACCCAAAAAGAAGCTAAGAACTGCAATTTTAATTGGAGTCTTTGAAGTAGCTACTTCCTGAGACATATATTCACCAATAGGATTCATAGATAAATCTACACCTAATAAGAAAATTGAAAGACCAATTAAGAGCAAAACGCTGCCAACAATAAAGCGTATGAGAACATCCGTTTCAACATTGACAATCGTAAAACAGATTAACAGTACTAATATAACAACCGGCAACAAGGTCCGGGCGACTTCTTTGGCTTTTTCAAACAGCAGACTCATAATGTACCTCCTTTGTTTTCTTCGGATCTGTTTTCAAAAAGGCCACTGGTTCTGCTAATCGGGAGCGTAAAAATAATACCGTTTCCTGCCTTTCCCAGCTCTAAATCGGTAAAGATTTTTTCTCTTATGTTAGAAACCTTTTCCTTTGTGGTGATAATCATTACAATATCTTTTTGCGGTTCTATTACTAACGGGAAATAAAAATCAGTAGGAATACCGGCTCCGTGAGCGTGAATTAAAGTCCCGCCCTTAGCGCCTGCAGCTCTTGCTGATTTTATACATTCCTTGCTCCGACCTTTATCCACTACAGTAATAATGCAATAGTGTGAGGTATTATCTTCGGTTAATGTACTTTTTTCTTGCTGTCCGGACGATTGTAGCGTCCAGCGCTTGAATGGGATTGTAAAAGCAATACCTTTGTTACTTTTTGAGAACATAAAGGTTTCGTTAAGTTGATCATGTAATTTATCAGAGAGCTCCTCTGATGCCGAAATCATAAGAATCTCTTTGTGGACATCAGTCAAACCCATTTTCTCTAAAAGTTTGGAAGATACGGTGCTTTCCCCTAAAAGAATAGTTCCGCCCTTTGCACCGCTTTCTTGTGCTTTGTGTAATATAGCATTAGCCTTTCCTCTGCTAACGATAGTAAAAAATAATGTGTCTATACTTACCACTCCCTATTCGTTATTCTAATAAAAAAAGAAGTTTTATAAAAATAAATCTTAATTCTAGATTAAATCATTTTCCATCATACGCATGCCGGCGAGCAAATAGCTCATAAAAAGCCATTATCGCTAACCAATTTTATTATATTGGCGGAAACTTGTTCGCTATGGATGAATGACGCTGCACATTGTTACAGTGTAAGATTAACTATTGGAGCATCTGCCGGACTATTTGAGGGTGTTTCATACTATTAGTGCATATCCGGGCATTTTAGGTGCTTCATTAAAATTAATAATTCTTATTATTATAACATGATTTATTCTGTGTTAACAGAATAAATTATTTATTAATGCTATTTGGTAAGTATTTAAGTCTTTGATTTCACGCTAAATAATAGCATAATATTATATTTACGGTTTTTTTATTCATCTTTTTCTAATAAGTCTTATAATTTATATGCATAAAATATTCTTATTGCAATTCATTGGCGTTGAATTATAATGGTAATTAAAGACATAAAGAAATGTGAGGGCTGATTTATGGCTAAAAAGAAAAAAGTCGAATACCAATGGAAGGACAGAAAACGTTATCTTGGCCTCCCGCTTAGCTTTACTAAATATGCTGTTAAAGATCAAAGACTCTATTATACTAAAGGGTTTTTTAACACAACCGAGGAAGAAATACTTCTCTATAGAATTCTTGACATTAAGCTTAATAGAACCTTTGGAGATAAATTGGTTGGTGTTGGAACCGTAACTCTCTTTTCAGCAGATAAAACAAATCCTCAGCTCGAACTGATACGTATAAAGAAACCAAAGATGGTAAGGGATTTATTAAGTAAGCTGGTAGAGGGTGAAAGGATCCGTATCAATATCACGGGTAAGGAATTATACGGAGTTTCAAATGAATTACAAGGTGCTGATTTAGATGGAGACGGAATTCCCGACACTATTGACGATGACATATAAAAATGATATAATAATTGTTAATGTTTAATAGCTTTGATGGAGAAGAGTATGAGGCTAGGAACCTTACAGGGATAGGTTGTCATGACTGAAAGCAACCTTATGGGGAATGTTTCAGAAGTTCGCTCCGGAGCTCGCCGTCTGAAGCTGATGTTGTAGGTTGGCGCGGGTATCCCTTCGTTATTAGGGTTGAATATCGGATATTTAAGCATAAGTGAGTTAATCGGAAGCTTAATTGTCCCGTATTTTTTGAGTGAACTGCAGAATGCAGTAAAAATGGGTGGTACCGCGGAAAGCTAAATGCCTTTCGTCCCTAGGGGGATGGAAGGCTTTTTTGTATAAAAAATTATATAATATTATGATAGTTTGGAGGTCTTTATATGCAATACTGGAACG
>CAZPIS010000152.1:0-4755 GCA_964586745.1 uncultured Ruminiclostridium sp. | reverse complement strand
CTATCGAAAAGATATCTAAAATCAATTTAGAAGCAAAAGAAATCCAAACGGGGGATTTTATCCTTCTTAAAACCAAAAACAGTACCGAGAACATTTTAGAGAAGGATTTTATTTACCTTGATGAAACCGGCGCCGAATATTTAAGAGATAAAAAAATAAAAGGGGTGGGCATTGATTCTCTAGGAATTGAAAGAGCACAGCCCGGCCATGAAACTCATAAGATTCTGTTTAATGCCGGAATAGTCATTATTGAGGGCTTGAAGCTTGATAGAGTTGTTGAAGGCGAATATCTTCTGTTTGCAGCCCCACTAAAGATAAAAGGAGTGGAAGCATCTCCTGTAAGGGCTGTTTTAATGGCTGATTTACAAGATTTCTGATTATGTGACAAAAATCACAGTTTTACTTATTTATTTAATATATACTATAATAAGAATTACAAATCACCCTACATCTGAGGTGACGGGTATGGTTATATTCTCATCTCGAGTTTAAACTACACGGGACCCGTTTGAAATCCTTGATTTCGGTAACGGGTGATGTGGTTATAACGAGAACTACGCATTCCCCTATCGCTGAGGTGACGGGTATGGTTATACTCTCATCTCGAGTTTCAATCACACGGGGACCCGTTCGAAATCTTTGATTTCGGTAACGGGTGATGTGATTATAATGGACAAGAAAAGGTTAAATTAATTGTAAATATACGAGGAGGTTAATTATGAAAATAACAAAGGAAATGACAATTGGTGAGGTTATAAGATCAAATCCTAAAGCTGCACAAATACTTATGGGGTTTGGCATGGGCTGTGTAGGATGCCCATCGGCTCAGATGGAAACTCTTGAGGAAGCAGCTCAGGTTCATGGAATGGATATAGATAAGATGATCGATACTTTAAATCAGTTGCAATAAACAAAATTAGTCAGACACTCTGAAAGGGTGTCTTTCTTTATGCTCCCCAATGGCCTTTCTTTTTTCGATACTCGGAAGGAGTACAGTTCTTATATTCCTTAAATTTTTTGATGAAATAGCTCAAGTTATTAAACCCGACATCGAGGGCTATATCCATGATTTTGCGAGTTTCATCATCCAACAATCGTAATGCTTGGTTTATGCGAAAATAATTAATATATTCAACAGGAGTCTGTCCGGTAAGTGATTTAAAGACCCGGCAAAAATGGTAGCGAGTTAAATTGACCTCTTTAGCAAGATGGTCGACACAAATTATTTCAGAGTAGTGTTCCTTTATCAAGCTTAGGGCTCTCTTTAACCTTTCTGTTTGAAACTGCTTAACAACACTTCGCCCTTCTTGTGGGAAAACCAAAGCGTTATTTGCGATGATTAACGAAAAAATTTTTAAGATAGATGCTTTTATATCAATTTCATATCCTTGAAATTTTTTGTTAAAGGAATTGATAATATTGTCTATTTGTTTTAAAGCCTCTTTCTGCCAATCTTGCTTAACGGTGATTTTCTGAGGCAGCTTTTGCTCACCACTGAATAAAGGGCTGAAATAACGGTTATAACATATATCCTGAAAGGAGTTATACAATAGCTCCGGTGAAAAGACAACAGAATAGTATACACAATAGGAATGGTCCAAAGAATATCCGGAATGTATTTCCTCCCGGTTTATTAGAATAGCCTCATTTTCATGCAATTCCACAGGTGTTGAATCGATATGAAAAACGGCTTTACCTTTGCTGAGATACAAAAATTCAATTTCATCATGCCAATGGTAATCAATCAAATGCTCTTTGTATCCAAGGTCATTATTATATACGCATAGAGGGAAAGCAGCACTGCCATGATTGACATTTTCCTTCAGAGTTTTTTTATCACTCAATTAAGGTTCATCTCCATTCGATATTTTGTGTATATTAATCAAGCTTCCTATTACGAAATATCCTATTCTTATTCGGGAAATAGCAATATTGTATTAATAATAAGCAAAATAGTGAAAGATTATACTTATTTTGCAGCATTATAATTATATCATAAACATGAGTAATATTTGTCTCTAAAGAGCAAATTTTAAACTAAAAATAAATTAGTATAGGAGGCCTCGAAATGCGTTCTTATGATATTGTTTTTGTCGGACACATGTGCTTTGATGAAATAACTCCATTTGGAGGAGAAACAAAAATTGCACCGGGAAGTGCTGTGCTGTGCGGCGCTATGGTGGCAGCCCGAGTTGGGAAAAAGGTAGCAGTTGTAACAAAAATGTCGGAAAAGGATAGAGATATCCTAAAGCCAATGGAGGATTTGGGAATTGATATTTACACAATTCCATCGGAAGAGACAACGTATTCGGTAGTTATACATCCCAGCGAAAACGTAGATGAGAGGAAGCTTATTCTCAAGAAAAGTGCCGGTATTATAAATGTTAATGAAGTTCCGGAATTAGATACAAAATTCATGCATTTGGCCGGGATATCAAACACCGAATTCGATATGGATTTAATCAAGGGTTTGAAAGCAAGAGGCTATAATCTTTCGGTTGATATGCAAAGCTTTGTTAGGCAGGTGGACCCCATTACCCGCGAGGTTTCATTTAAGGATGATCCGGCAAAAACAGAAGCAGCAAAGCTGATGAGTAAAATTAAGCTGGATATTGTGGAAGCTAAGGTTCTTACCGGAACCGACAATCTGGAGGCAGCGGCTATTATCTTTGAAGAATGGGGCTGCCCCGAAATAGTCATAACTCAGGCAGAGGGAGTTTTGGTAAGAGTAGAAGGTAAAACCTATTATGAGAAATTCTCCAACAAAAGCGTTGTCGGCAGGACAGGCCGGGGTGACACTACCTTCGCAGCATACCTATCCCATAGGATGGATCACGGTGTAGAAGACGCTCTCAAGTTTGCGGCGGCACTGGTTTCGATAAAAATGGAGAAGGTGGGGCCATTCAGTGGCACATTGACGGATGTTTATTTAAGAATTAAGGAAAAGCATTCAAAAAGGGAGGAATAGTATTATGGCATCAAAAGTAGCTGACAGGTATCTAAAAGTTGATCCGTGGAAGATTATTGAAGAGGGATTTGAGAAAAAACGCAGCAGGATTTCGGAATCGATGTTCTGTCTTGCAAACGAATTTATGGGAGTTAGGGGTTATTTTGAAGAGGGTTACAGTGGGAGCCGACTTCTGGGAAGCTATTTCAACAATTTATATGAAGAGATGGAAGCCCCACATTGGCAGCTTTTCAAGGGAATTATCACCCGTGTATGCTTTGGCGTAAATTCTGTTGATTGGTTATATACACGCATCAAACTTGATGGTGAGCAGTTGGATCTAGCAAAATGCAATTATAAAGACTTCAGAAGAGTTCTTGATCTGAAAAAGGGTACATTAACCAGGGAGTTTATATGGGAAACTAAATCGGGTAAAGAACTTAAGGTAACATTTTTACGTTTCCTAAGTATGGACAAGCCCAATATGGGATTCCAAAAAATTTCCTTTGAGCCTTTGAATTTCAGTGGGAAAATTCAAATACAGTCCGGTCTTGATTATTCCATTCTTCATGAAATCGCCGAAGGATGGAATCAGGTGGAGACCTCGGACAGTGAATTCAAGGCAAGAGGTAAAAACTTCTGGACACTTTCCAAGGCGGAAAGCAACGGCTGCGGCGTATCTGCTATGGGTGAAACCATCAAGAGCGGGCATTTATTATTCTCAAGCTTTAAGCTAAATTCAAATAAAGAATTGAATACTTCCTTTATTCAACAGGAAAAACTGGTTACCCTTGATTTTTCCTTGGAACTTATAAAAGGTGAGAGTTCCATGGTGGAAAAATCGGTGGTGAATTATTGGAAAAAATCTGAGGATGCCGATTTGGTTTGGTCAAAGGGGAGTAATCTGGCGTTGGAATATCAATACATATCCTTTGATGATGCGCTTAAAACTCAGGAGGAATACTGGGACAAGGCTTGGGAGGATATTGATATCAAAATAGACGGAGACGATGAAAACCAGCAGGGTGTGAGGTTGTCTATTTTTTCACTGTATTCAACCTATCACGGCTTTGATGCTAACCTTAATATTCCGTGCAAAGGTCTCACCGCTGAGGTTTATCATGGGCAGGTTTTCTGGGATACCGAATCTTACTGTATGCCGTTCTATATTTTTAACAACCCTAAGGCGGCAAAAAACCTCCTTCTTTACAGGCACAAATATCTTCCTCAGGCCTGTGAGCGCGCCCAACAGCTTGACTGCGAGGGGGCACGTTATCCGATGTGTACCCTTGATGGTACCGAGAGCTGCGCCACATGGCAGCATGGTGACTTTGAAATTCACGTCAGTGTAGCTATTTCCTATGCGGTGTGGCTCTATAACAAGTTATGCAAGGATAGCGAGTTTCTCTTCAATGAAGGTATAGAGCTACTCATGCAGATTTGCCGCTATTATTCCAAACGTGGTGAGTTTAGTCCATTAAATGGTGAATTCGGGCTATACGGTGTAATGGGCCCGGACGAATACCACATGAATATAAATAACAACGCATATACCAATGTTATGGTTAAAAAGACTTTCCTGTTCACTCTTGAAGTTATAGAAAAAATGATTGCAGAAGCCCCTGAAATGCTCAAAAAGGTATCTGATAAGGTTGAGCTAAGAGACGGTGAAATTGAAGACTGGCGCAAAAAGGCACAAATGATACGTATTCCCATGGATAAAGAAACCGGACTTATTGAGCAGCACGATGGCTATTTTGATTTACCCGAGGTTGATGTTAAAAACATACCCGAATCCCAGATTCCCA
>CAZPIS010000151.1:0-4758 GCA_964586745.1 uncultured Ruminiclostridium sp. | reverse complement strand
GCAAATGGTGTTCCCGCAGCCTTTATTAACTCGACATTAAGTTATAGTCAAACACTAAAAGCAGTAGAAAACGCCAAAAAGGGTAAGTATAAAATTATATATGTAGCTCCCGAAAGGCTCGATGTACCTGAGTTTTTGGAGTTTTCTCAAAACGCAAATATATCAATGATAACAGTCGATGAGGCACACTGTATATCTCAATGGGGACAGAATTTCAGGCCAAGTTATTTAAAAATTAGAGATTTTATTGAAAAGTTGCCTAATAGGCCGGTTATATCAGCATTTACAGCAACTGCAACAAATGAAGTAAAAGAGGATATTATAAATATCTTAAAATTGGATAATCCTTTTATTTTGGTTACGGGCTTTAATCGTGAAAACCTATATTTTGAGGTACAAAAACCAATCGATAAATATCAGGCTGTTATAAAATACCTGAAGGACAATCCTAATAAAAGCGGTATCATATATTGTTCTACACGCAAAAATGTCGAAGAAGTGTGTAGTAATCTGATAGAGGATAATTTTGATGCAACCCGCTATCATGCCGGATTAACCGAAAATGAGCGGACAAAAAATCAGGACGATTTTATTTTTGATAGAAAAACATTGATGGTAGCAACTAATGCATTTGGGATGGGGATTGATAAAAGCAATGTATCTTTTGTTATTCACTATAATATGCCTAAAAATTTAGAGAGCTATTACCAAGAAGCAGGAAGAGCGGGGCGTGATGGAAACCCGGCAGACTGCATTCTGCTATATGGGGGCCAAGATGTTATTACTAATCAATTCCTTATCGATAATTCCAATGACAACAATGATCTTAACAGTGAAATGTCTGAAAGTATAAAGGAGAAGGATAGAGAGCGCCTAAAGCAAATGACATATTATTGTCACACATTTGATTGCTTAAGGGAATATATTCTCAAATATTTTGGAGAGAGACCGGCGAATTTTTGCGGTAATTGCAGTAATTGCAATACAAATTTTGCGGAAACCGATATTACTGAAAATGCCCAAAAGATTATGTCATGTATTTCAAGAATGAATGAACGATTCGGTATAAAAATGGTGATAGATACCTTAAGGGGAAGTAAATCAGAGAAAGTATTGAAGGCCGGTCTTAATAAAATAAAAACTTATGGAATAATGGCCGAGGTACCCGAAAAGAAAATTCGTAATATCATCAATTTTTTAGTTTTGAATGATTATTTATTGTTGACTAATTCAGAATTTCCTGTTGTAAAGCTGACACCTAAATCAAAAGAATTGATGTATAACGGGGAAAAGCTAATGATGAAAATAGTAAGGGAACAGGGAGTAAAGGCAAAGAAAGGTCGACAAAAAGCAGCAGTGAATGACGAATTGTTTAATAAGTTAAAAGAAACCAGATATAAACTGGCACAAGAAAAAGGGGTCCCAGCATTTATTATTTTTTCGGATGCAACATTAGTGGATATGTGCGCAAAAATGCCCACTAATGAAATTGAGCTTTTAGGGGTGTCAGGAGTAGGTAAAATAAAACTGGAAGCGTATGGTAAAGAGTTTCTTGAGGTTATTAACAATTTCTATGGTTTGAGAAGCCCTTGATTAATGAAACTACCCTTTGATTGATTTTATAGTGTAAAAGTGTTAAAAAATTAATAAAGAATCATCAGTATTTTTGTGCATTTTGGTAGTGTTAAATTTTTATCAATATATGTTAAACTATTAACATAGATTGATAAAAATTTAATTATCTATGAAGGAATAGTGAATTTGGAGGTGCTTAATATGTTAGAATTATTAACATTGTCAGTAGTCATAACAGGTGCATATTTCTTATTAAAAGCTATATGGGATTATGAAATGAGAGTGGCGAAGTCAGAACAGTAATCATCTTATGAATAGTTATTAATAAACATGAGTTTTATATACATTGATATATAACAGCCTTTTAACAGGCTGTTTTTTATATCGAAATATAAATAGAGTCAGTAGCTTCAGTTATAATTCTGTAAAAAGCAATAAAATATCTATTTATGATGAATTCCTCATATCTGTCTGCTATACTCAGTATTAAGAAATAACAGAGATTATATCGATTAATTTTTATGATAAAAGGTAGATATAAATGACAGAAACAAATATTGATGAGCTTATTCGTTCCAAAAGAAAAACGGTATCTCTGATAATTACGAAAGAATCGAAACTAAAGGTTAGAGCGCCCATAAGACTGTCTTTAAAAGAGATAAACCGAATAGTTCAAGAGAAGGAAGAGTGGATACAAAAGAATAAGAATCGTGCTATAAAAAAGTTGGAACAGACTCAAATAATTCTTGATAAGACAAAAGGGACGTTTCTATTCTTAGGAAACCTTTATACACTTGTGCCAAGCGAAAGGGAAAAGACCATCTTTTTTGAGAATAACATAATGTTTATTCCTGCAAATCTTTATGGTTATAATCCTTTTCTTGAAAATTGGTATAAAAAGCAAGCTGCAATAATTTTGAAAAAAAGACTCAATGAGATATCACATAATATTAATATACCATTTCATAGCTGCCGAATAACCGGAGCTCGAAAACGATGGGGTTCGTGTAGTAGTAGAAATCATATCAATCTCGCATGGAGACTTGTAATGGCAGATTATAAAGCCATAGATTATGTTATCATTCATGAGCTTTGCCATGTTGTGCATAAAAATCACTCTGCTGCTTTTTGGAATATGGTAGGGAGATTTATGCCGGATTATGATATAAAACGTAAATGGCTGAAAGATAATTCATATATTCTTGATTCATTTTAAATATCCGCTTTACCGAAAATCGGCTCTTATAAACTGTTTTCTTATAAGAGTCTTATTGTTATTACAATAAAATTTTCAGGGCATCATAAATATGACTTGATACTCCTATGTTTTTAGTATATAATTATGACCAAGTAATATTATATAATAATAGTATCAACTTATAATTGGGGGAATAACATAATGAATAAAGGGTATGAGATTCTAACCGAAGAAAAAAGAAGAATTGTTAAAGGAAATGGACATTTTGAGGCTGCAAATGTATCTGATTGTCGCGAGATTGTTAAAACAAGCGCAAAAAAGTATGGCAATAAGACAGCCTTTAAATTTAAAAAAGATGGGAATCTTATTGAGAAAAGCTATATTGATCTTGATAAGGATATAGATGCTCTCGGAACAGCTCTTATTGATCTGGGATTAAAGAACAGCTTTATATCAGTATTTGCTGAAAACAGATACGAATGGGGAGTTGCGTACTTTTCAATAATAAATGGTACAGGTGTTGGAGTTCCTCTTGATAAATATCTTCCGGAAAATGAGATTGAAAATCTTGCCGGCAGAGCAAGAGTTGAAGCCATTTTTTACAGCCAGGCATACAAAGATATGATGTTCAGCTTTTCTAAAAAGGAATCAACTCTAAAATATTTCATATGTATGGATGACATTGATTTACCTACTGATGATAAACGTTTTATTAAAATGAGCTCACTAATCAAAAAAGGAGAAAAGCTCATAGCCGACGGTGATAAAAGCTTTACAGGCGCTGAAATTAATAGAGAAGAAATGTCAATTTTATTATTTACTTCAGGAACTACAATGGCATCAAAAGGGGTTATGTTATCACATAAAAATATAGCCAGTAATGTTAAGTCTGTTTCTGCACTTCTTGAAGTATTTCCAACTGACGTACATCTTTCTCTTCTGCCGTTACATCATACCTTTGAAAATACAATAGGGCTTATGTTTATGCTTGTATCGGGCATTACAATTTCATATTCGGAGGGAATAAAACACCTTGTTCAAAATATCCGTGAATTCAAGGTTACAATACTTGTAGGTGTTCCGGCAATTTTTGAATCAATATACGGCAGAGTTATGGACGGAATAGAGAAACAAGGCAAGACAGGTCTTATTAAAAAGGTTACAAAAGTATCAAACTTTTTGCTTAAGATGGGAATCGATTTGAGAAGAAAGCTTTTTAAGTCTGTATTAGATAAGCTTGGCCCAGACCTTAGATTGTTTGTATCAGGCGCAGCTCCTATAAACGCTGAAATTTTAAAAGGATTTCAGAGCTTCGGAATTACATTTTTACAGGGATATGGTCTTACAGAAACATCTCCGGTTATTAATGCCACAACATTTCTTCATAATGTTCCGGGAACAATCGGCATTCCTGTTAAAGATGTCGAAGTAACAATAGATAGCCCTGATGAAAACGGAATGGGTGAAATTCTTGCAAGAGGTGCAAACGTTATGCTGGGTTACTATGAAAATCCTGAGGAAACAAGTCAGGTTATGGAAGAGGGCGGATGGTTCAGAACAGGTGATTTAGGTGTAATTGATGATAAAGGTTACTTGAAAATTACGGGAAGAGCAAAATCCATGATAGTATTTACAAATGGTAAAAAAGCATTTCCGGAGGAATACGAGATATTATTAAATGTTATACCCGGTGTCAAGGAATCCTTTGTGTGGGGTAATAAAGCTTCTGATGGTGATATTCAGGTATGCGCAAAGCTGGTGGTTGATAAAGAATATTTTAGTACAAAAGGTTATACAAATGAGCAAATCGGTGATGATTTGGAAACGGCTATAAAGGCTATTAATAAAGGGATTCCACAATATAAAATACTCAGGTATTTTGTGTTAAGTTATGAAGAACTCATTAAAACAACAAAAATGAGTATAAAAAGACCTATTGAAACTGACAAGATGAAGAGGTATCTTGATAAGGTAGGGGTCGATAT
>CAZPIS010000150.1:0-4817 GCA_964586745.1 uncultured Ruminiclostridium sp. | reverse complement strand
CCATAAAACCACTTTCAGTCTATGATGGTTTCTCCCTGTAAGTCAAGGTCTTCTTACTTTGCCCCGTCACAGTATTTAACAATATGATGTTTTAACTATAATATGCCGCAATCAAAAAAATGTCAACAAGTATTTTTTCGAATGATTTATGTTTCGAAGTGAAGTTGTTTATTTCTCCAAAAAATATTAAGTTTATTAAAAAATATTCTAATTTATGGTATAATAGTAGAAAATGATAGGAGGATTGATTTTTTGGGAAAAGGAGAAGAGGTTGAAATTATCGAGGGTGAAAAATTAATTTGTCCAATTTGCGGAAGTACATATTTTGAAGTAAGAAATAGCTTATTGAACTCAAGAGGAGCGAGCTTATTAGGGATAGATTGGATAGACAAAGGAGCGACTAATTTTATTTGTGTACATTGCAAGTATATATATTGGTTTGAAATCTGAAAGGGCTCCGGTGGTCCGGTTTGTTGGCGTCGAAAACCGAGCCGTTATACGTAATAATGTGTTGAGGAACACCACATCCTGTGGTAAGTTGCTATAGATATAAATTGAAGACTAGGAGGATAAGAATTGGTCTATTACAAACTTAAGTCCAGTCATAATTAGGTGTATCAGTTCCAATTTGGTTTAGTGGAGGTTAAAATGATAGTCACTCATATTTATTTTAATGGGCAATGTAAAGAGGCAATTGAATTATATGTGCAAGCTTTTGGAGGCTCGATAGAAACAATCATACAACAACCTGATCAAGACAGGTTAATTATCCATGCAGAGATATTAATCCATAATCAATTACTTATGCTAAATGATTTTGGGGATAATGATGGTTTTTCTAAGTCTGGTGGTTACCAATTGAGTGTAAAATTTGACACGGCGGATGAATTAAGAAAGGCTTATTCATTGTTAGAAGAAGGAAGTACGATAATATCACCTATGCAAGAAACAGATTATAGTGTTTGTGTTATTAGATTTATTGATAAATTCGATGTCAGGTGGGGTTTTTGGGTGTAAGTGCAATAGGCTTAAGCCCGCCATATCCGGTGGCTCTTACCGTGTGGGACACATTACTACGTATAACACAGTTTTCAAGTTTCGGGCGTGCTTAAAGGTCATTGCTGCCACACCGTCTCACCGAGCGGCAAGCGCCGCTAAAGGGGAAGGCTCGTACGACACGATGTTGTACAGATAAATGTTTAAAAAAACCTGTTGAATTTTAAAAATTATTTTGATTTCTTTTTTAAAGCGTCATATAGTGATGAGGAACAAATAATTAAATGTTTACGAAGAAAGGAAGAAAAAAATATGAGCTTTAAAATTGAAAAAATGCCATCAAGTAGAATCGCTTACATAAGGCAAATTGGTCCTTATGGAACTGGTAATGTGCACACGATGGAAAAATTAAAAAACTGGGCTAAGTCTAATAATTTGTTTAATGGTAAATCAATAATATTCGGGATTGCTCATGATAATCCAAAGACAACAAAACCAGAAAACTGTCGCTACGATACTTGCATTGTTGTTTCAGATGACTATTATGTTAATGATGAGTATGTTAATCAGGGTAATATTGTTGGGGGTAACTATGCTGTTTTCAAAATAAGTCATACTGCAGAAGCTGTTCAAAAAGCGTGGACTGAAATTTTTCCAGAACTATCAAAGCAGGGGCATCAATTCGATGAATCAAGACCTATCCTTGAAAGGTATAAAGTCGAAATGGTTAATAACCATTATTGTGAAATTTGTGTTCCCATATGCTAAATACTGATGGCTTATATTAGAAAGGAAGCATAAGTATGGCAAAATATGAAAAAGTTTTTAGCGGTAATTTTGATGAATTAGTTTCATGGGTGCATAATGACATCACTAACGGCAGTGCTTCAGTTAGCTACGAAGATGGAAGTGACTTTAATATTGGCCAGGTTAGAATAGTTGTTCGTGTCTATGAGCGGTATAGTATGGCCGGAGGTAATCGCGTAAGTCTTAATGTTACAATTATAGGGAATAGTGAGAAACTATTTGTTTCTGCCATTACTTCAGGTGGAAGCCAAGCGGTCTTTTTCAAATTAAACACATGGGGAGAAGAGACATTTCTCGAATTATGTAGTAGTTCAATAGAGAAATATATCTTGCAGCATTAAAAGGGAGATTTTTAATCATGAAAGGCATGGGGTTGTTTTTTCTAACAATATGTTACTTAGTGTTTATGCCGGGTTGTACGCTAAATACTGATAAAAGCCCCTCCTTGGAAAGTACGGTTCAAAATGAGTTAAAAACCAATACGACACAGAGTGCAGAACCAGAACAGATTGAACAAACCCAAGAGGAGGATTTTGTTAATTCAGTCATGCATGCTATAAACGAAAATGATTTATCTTTTCTAATTGAGCATTATGATAGTGTTTATGAAGAAATTCCCCAATTTGAAATTGATGCATTACCGGGTGGTTTAAATATATATCATGAATATTTTAAAGGTGATAAACTGATTAGTTTTGAGTATCAAAAAGATATTGATGCATCATATGATACGCCGAATACTAGGGGTAAGCAGTATATGTTTACAAGTCAAACAGGCATAAAACGGGATATTATCATTAAATGCTTTGGAAACAAGGATGTTACTTTCAAGTATAATGATCCATTACTATTTCATGGTGAAAGAACTGTTAATGGCGTAGAAGCCTACATAGAAGCTATTCGGTTGGAAGATATTCAGTATTTATATGATTATATTCAGATTATGTATGAAGAGGAAGAACCAAGGCCATATACTGACCCGAATCGTAATGAAGAATATGTAACTTTAGCAAAAAAAACAGTCGATAATTATAAAAGAAACTTTAAGTTGAACACGATAGAATACAAAATGAGTGGCAACATATCCGAGGCTTGCAGCGGATCACTTAATATTGAGTTTCTTATTACCGGTTTTTCACCAAAAAATGAGGCTGTTGAGCATATAATATATGGTGTGTATGAATTCCCCATGTGGGGTATCAATGACTCATGGTTTGGTAATAATAGGGCTGATCCGTAAAAACGTGTTTAAAATAGCTCTTTAAGCTTAAGTCTCTAAAGTTAATCCAAATATATCCTAGACTTGCTGTTTAAATGAAGCTGTAAAGTAAATAGTACATGCGGCAGACGTAAGACAACCAAATATTTACTTGACAATTGTCAAAACATATGTTATTTTTATGGCAAACAATTTAATCGCTGATATTCTCGCTTTAAAAACTGACAATATAACTGACAGATAGATTAGCTGATGTTTCTATGAACAGCAACTGTTACGGGTATTGCTTTACTATTATTATTAGTTTGGGGGGATATTTGTGATATGGACCAGAAGGAATAACACTGTATTAACAGAAAAGCTTCAGGAGGATCTTTCCGAGAAAAAGCAGAGATTGAGCGGAAATGTTGCAGAAGTTGTAAAGCTAACGGATAATATTGATTTATCTCTTAAGGATATCTCAACTGTATCTGAAAATATTTCAGTGGCTTCTGAATCTATTGCGGCCGGAGCTGCATCCCAGGCGTCGGATGTGGAAAACTTTTCATCATTTTTATCCGACATGGTTACAAAAATTGAAAACATATCAGAAATTTCCGAAAGACTTATAGAAGAAGGCAATAGGACAAAAGCAGCCAGTGAGTCCGGAGCAAGTAGCTTTGAAGAACTTTTATCCAGTAATGAGCTCTTTGGGCAGGTTATGGAAGATATAATATCAAAAATCGTCACGATGACAAAACAGGCGGAGAACATTTCAAGGGCAACAAGTATGATCTCCGCTATAGCAAATCAAACAAATCTACTGTCTTTGAATGCATCCATTGAGGCTGCAAGAGCAGGAGAATTCGGAAGAGGATTTGCCGTTGTAGCAGAAGAAATCGGCAAGTTGGCAGAACAAAGTCGGAATGCCAGCAGGGAAATTGACAATATGGTTTCGGGAGTATCACAAGAGCTCTTGCAGGTTAAAATTACGGTAGATAACTCTAAAGAAGTGTTCAAACGACAAATAGTATCGGTAAATGAATCAGAAAAGGCTTTCAGAAATATTGATACCTTTATAAAAGGTTCCATAGAGCAACAATATAACTTCAGTAAAGAGTTTAATAGCCTTTATCAATTGAAGAACCAATTAAGCGAGTCTATTGAAAACATCGCATCAATAACAGAGGAATCAGCAGCTACAACTCAGGAGCTGGCTTCATTGACCATGAGCCAGACTAATGCTACCATTAGCCTGATGGATATTGTGGCAGGTTTGAGGTCCAGCATACAGAATCTAATCAGCGAGGAAGAACTGGATTTATCCAAAGAATTGAATACCGACAAGAAAAAACTCGCAATGGTCTTTTGCTGGGAGCATCCCTTTTATACGCCAACCATTGAGTCAGCTGTTCGAACGGCAAGAAAATATGATGTGGATATAGAAATCTTTGCTCCTAAACTTCAGGATGCTGGGGAACAGATAAAGATGCTTGCTGATATAGAGGCGCGGGGTTTTGACGCTGTAGCCATAAGCCCGAATGATGATGCAGAAATGGCGAAGGCAATTAACCGTGCTGTGGACAAGGGCATCAAAGTGATTTGCTTTGATGCGGATTCGCCTCAAAGTAAAAGATTGGGAATGTTTGAGACAAATGGGTTGAACGGCGGAAAGGCTGCAGCTCAGGCAGCACTAAAAATACTTGGCAACAAAGGAAAGGTCGTAGCAAATATATGGAGCGATATTAATAAGACTATCATACAGGACCGTGCAAAAGGGTTTACCGATGAAATCACCAACGGTACCGAAATAAAA
>CAZPIS010000149.1:0-4822 GCA_964586745.1 uncultured Ruminiclostridium sp. | reverse complement strand
CACTTACAATGGAGGATTCCTTTGGTAGATAACGGTCATATATATATAGCTCAACCTCCGCTATTTAAAGTGAAGAAAGGCAAAGAAGAGTTTTATGTATATAATGAACGTGAATTAGCAAAACTCATGAAGGAAAAAAGCTGGAATAAAGAGGATAACAATTTATCAATGCAACGCTTTAAAGGTCTTGGGGAAATGAATTCAGAACAACTTTGGGAAACTACCATGAATCCCGAAACAAGACAAATATTAAAGGTAGATGTTGAAGACCCCATAATATCTGATGAAACATTCACTATTCTTATGGGAGAAAAAGTGGAGCCTAGAAAAGAGTTTATACAAAAATACGCAAAATCAGTTAGCAATTTAGACATCTGATTACTGAGAAAAAATGATATTTAGAGCTGCAGCAGATAATGATAATAACAGAATAATCAAAAAAATAACACAGGTACAAGAGCGAGTATTTGCAAAATAATGGGATAGATCAAAGAATTTCAATACTGCGGAATAATTTACTTAGAAAGCAGAAGCAAGAAAGTCGCTTATGAAAAGATAATATAGAAATGTTTCACGTGAAACATTTCTATTTATCAAAGTTTATAAGAACGTCAAAGGATGTTTCTGTGTTTGTATTATTAATTCCTCTTATAACAATACTATCATCAAAATTTGCTCTATGAATAGAGAAAGCGTCTTTTTCCCTTAATTCTGATAAAAAGAAAACTTCATAGCGGTTCATTTTATGGAGATTTGCTTTTTCATTACTGTTCAGTGCATCGTAAGCAAACTCACCATATCTGGTGTTATTAACATGTCCTAGACAATCAATATAGCTGTTGTAGACTCTACGCTGATCTATTTCATTAAAAGTTATATCTGTTTTAAATGTTGGCTTGGCTTCTATTGTGTATTCCTCAATAGCTTCGGCTACAAAAAAAGGAGTTTCTTTTTTTCTAAAGACCGCTCTTGTCTCAAGATCTAAAAGGACAGAAAATGTCGAACCATGAAACATCAAATTATCATCCTCATCTTTGAATACTAATTCACGACGGTAGAAGGGGCCTTTTTTCTGAGAATGCCATGTTTGAGCAAATAATTTAATACAACCCTTAACCGGTTTAATTATTTCCAGAGAAATAGAGATTAAAACCCATGCCAGACCATATTTCATTGTGGTGTCAACATTAAGATTTATTTTGTTTAAATGTTTTTCTGCAATCATTCCAAATAGATTCTGATATGCGTATGGTTTTAAATAACCATATTCATTTAATTCCGAAACATCAGGTGTGACTTCATATATAAAATTCTTTTCATTATCCATAATTTATAAACCTCAAACAATTAAATTTACTAAATAATTGCTAAAAACATAATTAAATGTTTAAAGAACATATAAGAATTATGCGAAAGCAATATAAAATATCAGCAAGTAGTTATAATTTAATACAAAACCTTTAATTTTGCAAGTTTACAGGTTCAAATATTATATATAGAGAGAAAATAAAATGTTTCACGTGAAACAATAGTACTCGTATAGTTGTTTTGTTATATGTAAAAATCGTTATCCTTTAATGGTAATAATAATTGTGAAATGTTACACGAAATCATTAATATGGTTTTTTCTATAGCAGAAATCATGTTATAATATAAACTATGTGTTATTTGTGTTATAATATTGTTTGAATTTGTAAAAACAAGCCCTTATTCCGGGGAATTATTTATGAAGAGGTGCTCTAATGGCTAAAATAATCGCTATTGCCAACCAAAAAGGCGGGGTAGGAAAAACTACAACAGCAGTAAATCTAAGTGCCTGCCTGGGAGTAAAGGGCAAAAAGGTTCTTGTTATTGATATTGATCCGCAAGGTAATACAACAAGCGGGCTTGGTATAGATAAAAACTCGGTAACAAGCTCCATATACGATACTATAATAAATGAAGTACCAATAGAAGATACTATGCTGGAAACAAGAATAAAAGGACTCTTTCTTTCTCCCTCCAATATTAATTTAGCGGGTGCGGAAGTTGAATTAGTTTCGGTTTTTTCCAGAGAAACAAGGTTAAAGCTTGCTCTTGATGAAATAAAGGATAAGTTTGATTTTATTGTAATAGATTGTCCGCCTTCTCTGGGGCTTTTGACTGTTAATTCTCTAACTGCTGCGGATACAATTTTAGTTCCAATTCAGTGTGAATATTATGCACTTGAGGGGCTTAGTCAATTAATGAATACAGTAAAAATAGTACAGAAGCACCTTAATAAATCACTAAGAGTTGAAGGAGTAGTATTAACAATGTTCGATGCCAGAACGAATCTTTCAATTCAAGTAGTAGAAGAGGTTAAAAAATATTTCGGGAATAAGGTTTATCGCACCATAATTCCTCGTAATGTACGTTTAAGTGAAGCTCCAAGTTATGGCCTTCCTATTATTTTATATGATGAAAAATCTAAAGGAGCAGAATGTTATATGGAATTGGCTGATGAGGTAATATTAAGTTCGGAGGAAATATAGGGAATGAAAAAGGGTTTGGGAAAAGGGTTAGAAGCACTTATAAGCTCAACAAACGCTCTTGAGGATGCGAAAAATAGTATAATGGAAGTCAGAATTAACGAAGTAGAGCCAAACATCCAACAGCCAAGAAAGGTTTTTGATCAGGAAAAGTTGGAGGCTTTAGCCGAATCAATAAAAGAACATGGCATTGTTCAACCAATTATTGTCCATAGTGAGGCCTCCCATTATAAAATAGTTGCCGGCGAGAGACGGTGGCGAGCTGCGAAACTTGCAGGGCTTAAGACTATCCCTGTAATTATTAAAGATATTACCTCTCGGGAAGTGATGGAGATTGCCCTTATCGAGAATCTTCAGAGGGAGGACTTAAATCCCATAGAAGAGGCAGAAGCTTTTCAAAGACTTATTGATGAATATTCAATAACTCAGGAAGATGTGGCTAAGGTGGTGGGGAAAAGTCGGGCAGCTGTTGCAAATTCAGTGAGATTGTTATCCTTAACCGATGAGATAAAAACAATGATTACTGATGGAAGATTAACCAGCGGACATGCCAGAGCATTGGTTACAATTGCAGATTCTGACAGGCAAATTGAACTGGCAAATATCATTATAGAAAAAAACCTCAATGTTAGAGAGAGCGAAAAGCTTGCAGGAGAAGAAAACAAATCCAATAAAAAGAAAGAAAAACATAAAGTAATTACTAAGGAGTCAATTGAGCTATCTGGATTGGAAGAAAAATTAAGGATTGTGTATGGAACAAAAATAAATTTAGTTAATGGGAGAGAAAAAGGAAAAATAGTTTTTGAAGTTTACTCCAAAGATGAGTTTGATAGAATTATAGAAATGTTGTTAAATAGTGGAAAATAATGACCCATTCTAATATGGCTTGGAATTAATTTTAGAAGAAGCGGCAATATGTTATCATACTAAAACAATGAATTGTGTTAAAACGCAAAATAAGCGGGTTAAAAGAAAAATACAGTTGGAGGAAGTATGGAAGAAAGTCTTATTTTAATTAGCGGAGGTTTATCTGCCCTATGTATAATTCTTATTACAATTAATCATTTTAGATTAACGAGCTTAACTAAAAAATATAAATCGTTAATAAAAGGCCTTAGCGAAAAGAATGTTGAGGATTTAATGATTTCTTATTCAAATGAAATACATAATGTTAAAAATGATATAGAGGGTAATATAAAAAATAGACTTTTAGGTTTAGAAAAACAAATACCGACTTGCTTACGCCATTTTGGGCTAACTTCTTACAATGCATTTGAGAATGTTTCAAATAATATGAGCTTTTCGGTTGCAGCCCTTAATGATAAAAATGACGGCATTATACTCACCGGAATATATACAAGAGAAAATTCTTATGTGTATTCTAAAGAAATAGTAAACGGACAATCTAATAAAGAACTGTCAAGAGAAGAGAAGGAAGCTTTAAATAAAGCTTTATCAACGAAATAGTAAACATGCTTATATAAAGGAGAGGAGAAACTCAATGTTAGATATTCAAAAAATCAGAAACAATCCTGAAGAGGTTAAATCAGCTCTTCAAAAAAGACTTTATGAGGTGGATTTTACAGAGCTTTTATCATGGGATCAAAAAAGAAGAAGTATTATTTCTCAATCTGAGGAATTAAAAGCAAGAAAAAATAAGGTCTCTGCAGAAATACCCGTCCTAATCAAGCAGGGCACGGATGTAACCTCGTTAAAAGCTGAGATGAAGGAAATTTCAGATCGGATTAAGGTTATGGACGATGAGCTGAGAAATGTTGAGACAAATATCAACGAATTCTTAGCCGCACTTCCGAATATTCCTGCAGATGATGTTATTCCCGGCGGAAAAGAGAATAATAAGGTGGTTTGTACTTTTGGGAAAAAACCTGAGTTCAAGTTCGAACCTAAGAATCATGTGGATTTGGTTACATCTTTAGGCTTAATTGATTATGAGCGCGGAGTAAAAATCGGTGGAAACGGATTCTGGGTATATACAGGTGATGGCGCATTTTTAGAGTGGGCACTTCTAAGTTATTTTATAGAAGAGCATATGAAGGATGGATATCAATTCATGCTGCCGCCACACATATTAACTTATCAATGCGGCTTTACAGCAGGACAGTTCCCAAAATTTTCCGAGGATGTCTTTAAAGTTGAAACCGGCGAGGCAAATGACAGAATGCAGTTTATTCTTCCTACGGCAGAAACGGCACTTATTAACTATCATAGGGATGAAATTTTGAATGAAGAAGAGCTTCCGAAAAAGTATTTTGCCTATACCCCCTGTTACCGTAAGGAAGCAGGAAGCTATC
>CAZPIS010000148.1:0-4834 GCA_964586745.1 uncultured Ruminiclostridium sp. | reverse complement strand
TACAGAATCCCATGATATTAACGCCATGCTGGCCAAGGGCTGGTCCAACCGGTGGTGCAGGAGTTGCTTTTCCTGCATTGAGCTGTAATTTTACATAGCCCATAACTTTCTTTGCCATATAGTCCACCTCCCAGTAATCTTTACCTGATAATCGCTCAGGAATATATTCCATAGCAAAATACTAATTGTATACTTGCTTTCAGAATCAAAATTAAAGCTTAATAATCTGAATAAAATCAAGTTCTACAGGTGTTTCTCTTCCAAACATCGAAACCATAACACGAACCTTTTTCTTATCGAGACTAATCTCTTCTACTGTTCCTATGAAGCTTTCAAGAGGGCCCTCAATGACTCGGACGCTGTCACCAACCTCATAATCAACAACGGTCTCAACCTGCTCCACACCCATCATCCTAACTTCGTCGTCCGATAAGGGCACGGGCTTAGATCCAGGACCGACAAACCCTGTTACTCCACGGGTATTCCTCACAACATACCAGGAATCGTCAGACATAATCATCTTAACAAGAACATAACCGGGGAATACCTTTTTAAGAGTAGCCTTTTTTTTGCCGTCTTTAATCTCAATCTGTTCTTCCATTGGAACAACAACATCAATAATAAAATCCTGCATCTTTCTGTTTTCAACAATTTTCTCTATGTTGGCCTTAACCTTATTCTCATATCCGGAATAAGTGTGAACAACATACCATCTTGCATCCTCTGTCATACATACTAAAGCGGAGACTTTTGATCCCGCCCTCCTTTTAGACTCTTACTGTCCGAAAACAGCCCTGAATATTATACCAAGGCCGGCATCTGCTAACCAGATAACCGATCCTATAAATAAGCATGCTGCAAACACTGTCAGGGTGTTGTTTAACAGTTGCTGCTTTGTTGGCCATATTACCTTTTTCATCTCAAGACGGATTTCCTTAAAAAATCTGCCTATGCGCTGGCCGAATTTTACTTTTTGCTCAGTCATTTTTTACAACTCCCCGATAGATTATTTTGTTTCCTTATGGGCTGTGTGTTTACGACAGAACCTGCAATACTTATTCATCTCAAGTCTGTCAGGATCATTTTTCTTATTCTTTTTTGTATCGTAATTTCTCTGCTTGCATTCACTACAAGCCATGGTAATTCTTACTCTCATCTTAAACACTCCTATGCTAACCAATATAATTTACGCATAAAAAAAAACGCCTGCAAAGCAATAAAAATGTTATCATATACGTAATTCAAAGTCAAGTATAACATATAAAAATCTCAAAAAATCCTCGATTTAAAGAACAGGAAAAGGGCGGAAGCTCCGCCCTATAGTTTATATTTTTTCCAGAGCAATCTTTTGCTTTCTTTCTTTCCAAATCAGCCAAAGCGGTGCAGCTATAAATATAGTTGAATAAACACCTGTGATAACACCCAAAAGAAGAGAAAAGCTAAAATTTCTAAGCGAATCAATATTATTCGCAGCTGAATAAATAAGTAATACTACAACGCAAATCAAGGTTGTAACCATTGTATTAATAGAACGGGATAAAGATTGATGAATACTCACATTTACGATACTGCCTAAGTCTGATTTCTGCATTAATCTGGTATTTTCGCGAATTCTATCATAAATAATGACAGTATCATTCATGGAATAACCTATTACAGTAAGCACTGTTGCAATAAAAATGTCATTTAAAGGAAGCCCCATAGTAATATAAATACCGAACATAACCCCTACATCATGGAATAGAGCTATTATTGCACATACTGCTGCCGAAAAACCACTTAAAATACTAAATCTCCATGCAACGTAGAATAGAATTAAGGTAACGGAAATTGCAACGGCCAAAATGCCCCTTTCAAGAGATTCCTTTCCCACTGTTGCAGTAATGCTTACATTCTCGTTTTTCGGACTGTTCAGCACTACTTTAAAATTTTGAGTTATGATTTCCTTAACCTTATCTTCTTCGTCCGGGGTCAAAGGATCATTTCCCGAAATATCAAGTCTGAGCATTTTGGTTTTTTCACCCTCGGTACCACCACTATAGGTTTCCATTACACTTGCGACAACTTCCCTTCCTGTAGCACCCTTAATTAAATCTGCAGCTTGATTGGGATTTACTTCACTTACAGTTTCAATCATCATCCTGGTACCGCCTTTGAAGTTGATATCAAGATTTATTCCATTAACAGCATACATAATGATGAAGAAAACGAATAGTGCAATACTGAATGCAAATGCATATTTTCTGTTTTTAACAAAATCATACTTCTTCAATTTTCTTCCCTCCATTCAATCCAAAAAGCCATTTATTCTTTGAAAATCTAAAAGCAGAAACGCCTTGAAGCATCATCTTTGAAGCTGTAACTGCAGAGAAGAAGCTAAACAAGGTTCCAAAGAACAATGTAACGCCAAAGCCTCTTACAGGGCCTGAGCCAAAAATATACAGGACAACAGCAGTAATAATGGTCGTTACATTAGAATCCAGAATTGCCACAAAGGCTCTTTTAAAGCCCGATTCAATGGAGGATCTCAAAGTTTTCCCCTCTTGTAGCTCCTCTTTAATTCTTTCAAATATAACAACATTACCATCTATACTCATACCTATTGAAAGAATTATACCCCCGATACCGGGCAGTGTTAACGATATATTAAAGTTTGCGAGGGTAAGAATTTGTAGAGCTAAAAGGCCTGATAACGCTATTACCGAAACCAAACCAGGTAATCTGTAATATAAAATCATAAATATACAGACCAAAATAAATGAAATAATTCCCGCCTTAACAGCGACTTCCAGCGCACCCTTACCCAGTTGAGCGCTTATAGAGTCAACCTTAATCGGTTCCAGCTTGGTAGGAAGCGCACCAAAACGTATTTTATCAGCTAAAGCCTTTGCAGATTCAAAGGTGAAGCTTCCCGATATGGTCGCTTCAGTCGATGTAATCTGTGAATCTACTCTCGGTGCTGATATACACATATCATCTATAAATATTGCTATTTTCTTTCCGATACTCTCTGCGGTAGCCTTAGAGAAAGCCTCTACCCCGGATGATTTGAGTTTTAATTGCACCATGTATTGACCATTTTGATCTTGAAAGCTTGATGCGGTTTGTACATCTTCACCGGTTAATACAATTCTTCCTGTAGGTACAAGGTCTTCCTCAGGGGTATAAAAGTCTTCATCATTAACTTCCTGGAATGTAAGTGCTCCTGTACTTCCCAGATCATCTAAAGCTTTTCTAGGATCAAACTCAGTTTCATTCGCAGCCCAAGGAATATCAATAATCAATCGATTATTAGATTCGTCGATATTGATACTTTTATCATAAATCCCCTGTGCATCCAGTCTGTCCTCTATAATACTTTGAGAACTTTCCAAATCCTGCTTTAAATTGCGTCCTTCTGACCCATTAGGATAAACAGGCTTCAAAATCGCACTAATTCCTCCACGAATATCAATACCGGTACGAATATCATTGACACCTTTGATTATTCTTGAATCTACAGAGCCAAGTCCTGTAAAAGCAAGAACACAAATAACCGCTATGATAAGGACTATAACAAATAATTTAAAGGTCCTGTTATCATTCATGTGGAGCTACCTCCTTCTTTTCCTTCTTTATAACCATTTTAAGCATTCTTTAGTATTATAAATCTTATTTCTCTCATGAGTCAACAACCCATAAATAATTACAAAAATCTATAGTAATCTAAGAAAATTGCCTTGCTATCACGGCGGCAACTCTCTTGATATTCACAGGCTCATATTAAGAATTATTACTTTCTTGCGCCTTAATCCACAGCGCACACTCAACTCTTTTCTTTTCAAGTTCACAGCCTATTTCATAAGGCAATTTTATATCATTATTAAACTGCCATGCATTGGCGGCACATCCGCCGCTGCAGTAGAATTTTGCCCAACACGAATTACACTGTGGCTTAGTATATACATTTGTCTCTTTAAAGATTTCTCTGATTGGATTTTCATTTAATCCTTCATAAATACTTCCCAGAAGAAAATCTCTTTGGCCTACAAACTGATGGCAGGGATAAAGCTCTCCCTCCGGTGATACTGCCAAATATTCAGTCCCTGATCCACAACCTCGCATACGCTTTGCTATACATGGCCCGCCTTCCAAATCAATCATGAAATGAAAGAAATTAAACCATTGACCATTATTTCTGCGGTCAACATATTCCTTAGCTAAACGTTCATATTCGCTGTAAATCGCTTCTAAATCCTCATTTCTTATATCAAGCCCCGAATCCTTGGCCGCAACCACAGGTTCAATGGATATCTGATCAAATCCTAAATCCGCCAAATGCAGCACATCGGCACCAAAGTCAAGATTTTTGCGCGTGAACGTTCCCCGGACGTAGTACTGTTGTCCATCTCTTTCCTCCACCATTTTTTTTGCCAGAGGAAGAATCCTATCATATGATCCCGTACCATCAATGCGTTTTCTGACTGCATCATTAATCTCTTTGCGGCCATCAAGGCTAAGTACTACGTTATGCATATTTTCATTTATATAGGCACGCTTATCCTCATCAAGTAGAAGTACGTTTGTAGTGATTGTAAACCGGAAGTTTTTATCCGATTCTTTTTCCCGTTCTCTTGCATATTCAACAATTCCTTTGACAACCTCAAAATTCATCAGGGGCTCTCCCCCAAAAAAGTCTACTTCAAGATTCCTTCTGTTGCCCGAGCTTTTGATCAAGAAATCAATAGATTTTTTCCCTACCTCAAGACTCATTAGAGAACGATGTCCCCTATATTCGCCTGTACCCGCGAAACAATAGCTGCATCTTAAATTACAATCATGAGCTATATGTAAG
>CAZPIS010000147.1:0-4864 GCA_964586745.1 uncultured Ruminiclostridium sp. | reverse complement strand
TTTGATTTTGATAATAATAAGGTTTCCTCTGAGAAAAAAACTTATGATTATGATTATCTTATTACTGCCATGGGTAGTTCCCCGAATTACTTCGGCATTCCTGGATTGGACGAGTATACCTTTCCGCTTTGGAGCTTTGATGATGCAGTAAGAATACGTGAGCACATTAAAAAGTGCTTCATTTTAGCGAGTCAAGAGACAGGTGAAACAGAGAAGAAAAGACTTCTTACATTTGTTGTCTCAGGAGCAGGATTCACAGGAGTTGAAATGATTGGCGAACTTGCTGTTTGGGTTAAATCTCTATGCAAAGAATATAAAATAGATCGAAATGAAGTTCGTCTTATAATTATTGACATGCTTCCCCGTATTTTGTATACCTTAGAAGAAAAAAATGCCGCTAAGGCTCACAAATACCTTGAGAAAAAGCTTAAGGTTGAAGTAATGCTCAAAACAAAAATTACTTCTGCAACTGATCACAGTTTAATTTATGACGGCGGCGAGATCGGAACAAAAACCATTATTTGGTGTGCAGGAATAAAAGCTTGTGATGACGCCGAAAAATGTGACATTGAAAGAGCAAACAGACAAAATAGGGTCAAGGTTGACGAATTCTGCAGAACCGAAAATGAAAATGTTTACGCCGTTGGTGATTTGGGTGGTCTTTCTGACGAAAATAATATACCCTATGCCGCAATGGTTGAAAATGCTATACAGACAGCCCACGGTGCTGCTGAGAATATTCTTTATGATATTCGAGGGAAAGAACAAAAAAAAGTAACAGTTAAATTTCACGGCACGATGGTTAGCGTAGGCAACTATTTTTGTGTCTCCGAGATTATGGGAAAGAGCCTACCTGTATGGCTTTCAATTATAATGAAGTTTTTTGTCAACATTCATTATCTTTGGGAGATTACAGGCTTCAGAGGTGTTGCCGGATATCTATATCATGAGGTTTTGGAAAGAAAACAAAGAAAGATTTTTGTTGAAAAGCACTGGTCAACACGAATCCAAGCATGGTGGCTCACTCCTCTGCGCCTTTTTTTGGGAGGGATGTGGTTATATGAAGGAATCGTTAAGGTTGCCGACGGCTGGTTCAGTTCTCCGAAGCTCGCTTCTTTCCTGGGTATGGCAAGTGATGCTACAAGCGCTGCCACAGCCTCTGCAGCATATGTAACAAGAATTGATGATGTTTTCACAATAAAAACCGGCTTAATTAATTTCTTCATTAACACCGAAACCCGCATAGCCGGCGGAGAAGATATTATTGCCCAGCATTTTTCCAGGCTTGAGTTCTTCCATTTCGGCGATTTCAATCTGGTACCTTGGTTCCTGCAGAATGTTGTATTAGCTAATGAAGGTGTTGCTATGTTCTTCCAAATTCTTGTTGTTATACTGGAAGTATTGATTGGATTGATGCTTCTGGGTGGTGCATTCACCTTTATAGGCTCATTAATTTCATTAAGTTTGACCATTATGTTTCTCTCTTCCACAGGTCTATATGAAAAGAGCTGGTGGATGGTATTTGCTTCAATCGCTACTATGGGCGGTGCAGGCAGAGCTTTTGGTTTGGATTATTATCTTATCCCCTATCTTAATAATGTTTGGGAAAGCTTTTGGAAAAATAAAAAGTTCAGGCTCTTTTTCAAAGGTAGTTTTGACCGATTCGACTAGTGTTCCGAAATGCCTTTAAATCCATATGCAGCATGAGAGCTAGGAGGTAAAACGCATTGTGGAGCAAATTTCCTATTATAAATGAAGAATTAGTTGCCTTTGAGAAATATCTTGAAACAGTAGTTTCATCAAAAAATAAATTTTTAACGGATGCCTCAAAGGATGCTGTTTTATCCGGAGGTAAAAGACTACGTCCTGCGTTTACTATAATAGCAGCACTACATGGTAACTATGAAAGAAAACGTGTATTCCCCGCCGCAGCTTCTGTTGAAATTCTTCATGCAGCAACACTGGTACATGATGATATAATCGACAATGCCAAAACCCGTAGAGGAAAGGCAACTCTCTCGGAAAAACACAGTACGAATTTGGCAGTTTATACAGGAGATTATCTTCTTGCCAAATCATTGCGGTTGCTGTTGGAAACAGGGCTCAAACCTGAAAAACTTGATGTAATGGTTAAAGCTATAACACTTCTATGTGAAGGTGAAGTAGAACAATACCTTAGTAAATATTCTGTTGCCGGTGTCTATAGTTATCTTAAACGTATCCTGGGAAAGACAGGCGTTTTATTTTCAGCATCCTTGGTTTTGGGTGCTAAAACGGCCGATCTTTCTGATGATATAACCAGGCAGTTTGGTCGATTCGGCCTAAGCTTCGGTGCCGCTTTTCAAATAAGGGATGACTTACTTGACATTCTCTCGGAACAATCAAAGGAAGGAAAGCCTGTTCTGAATGATTTAAAAGAAGGTATTGCGACCCTTCCCGTTATAATGGCAGTAAAAAACAACCCGAAATTTTTAAATGAAGTGAATGTTTTCTTTGATGGCAACGGTGATATATATAGTGTATTAAATTCAATAAAAACATCAGGAGGCATTAAAGATACCGAGAAACTAAAAAACCGTTATAAAGAAAAATGCATTGAATATATTAAAAAAATACCCTACACCCCTTATACCGATGCCATGAATGAAATTGTGAACTGGTTATAATTTCAGAACGCATGTCATTCTTCGCATATATATATTATATTAGGAGGGTTTTATGAAGAAAGTACTGGCACTCACATTAATTGCAGTCCTTCTTGCCGGTTGCGGAGCAGGATCTGTCAAAACAGGACTCGGACACAACATTTCCATTGAGAAGTCAAAGGATGCAACAGCAGAAGCTGAGGGCCTAGCACAGGTAGATACGGTTATGGCAGCCGTAACTGTTGACTCAGCCAACAAAATTCTGGGCGTAGTAATCGATACTGCTCAGACTAAAGTAATCTTTGACACTACAGGAAAAATCACCACAGACAAATCTGCAGAGCAAAAAACAAAAGTTGAACTCGGTTTTGATTATGGTATGAAAAAAGGCGGCTCTGCAAGAGAATGGTTTGAACAAATCGCTGAAGTGGAAAAATGGATGGTGGGTAAAACTGTAGATAAAATTACCGCTATCAAGGAAGCTTCTGAGGACGCTGACCTTAAATCTAAGGTTTCCATTTCCATTAATGCTTATCAAGCTGCTGTAGCAGAAGCGGTTTCAAAAGCTAAATAAAAAACATGTACATAATCCTAAAGAACCCCTTCTTTAAGGAGGGGTTCTAATTAATTATTCTGAACAGAGGTATAAATGAAAAAATACCCTAAATTTATTATGATTCTTATATTTTCTTTATTAATAGGCGCATGCTCGGTTAAAAATCAGTCGGTATACACAAAATATTCCTATGAATTTTTAGGAACCTTTGATACTGTTATCCAACTTATGGGTTACGCTAAAGATGCAGATGAATTTGAGATTATGGCCGAAATAGGCCAAGAACGTTTTATTGAATTAAATAAGCTTTATGATATTTATAATGATTACGATGGTATTAATAATGTAAAGTCCATTAATGATAATGCAGGAATTAAGCCGGTTGAAGTTCAACAGGAAATTATAGATTTAATACTGTTTTCAGAAGAATGGTATAAAAAAACAAACGGAAAATGCAATATTGCACTTGGCTCTGTTCTCTCAATCTGGCATGACTACCGGGAAGAAGGAATTGAGAATCCTGAAGAAGCGAAAGTTCCTCCCCTTGATAAGCTTCAAGACGCAATGAAATACACTGATATTGATAAAATAATTGTTGACGATGACAATAATACGGTATATTTAGAGGATAAAAATACGTGCCTCGATGTAGGCGCTGTCGCAAAAGGCTTTGCGACCGAGATCGTTTCAAATGAGCTTATGGATAAAGGATATACAAGCTTTATAATAAGCTCGGGAGGTAATGTAAGAACGGTCGGAGAACCTATGGATAGTTCGAGGAAAAAATGGGGAGTCGGTATTCAAGACCCAAGCGGAAACCCTAATAATCCTGATGAGCCATCTTTGGATATCTTATATTTTAATGACCAATCCCTTGTAACAAGCGGAGATTATCAAAGACAATATGAAGTAAACGGTAAAATATATCATCACTTAATAGATCCGATAACACTCATGCCGGCAGAGTATTATAGAGCAGTCTCGATTTTGGCAGATGATTCGGGAGTCGCTGATTTTATGTCCACCACCCTGTTTTTGACTCCTTATGAAGAAGGCCGCAAACTTGCCGAAAGTATCGGTATAGATGCTATTTGGATAATGAAGGATGGTACAATTCATGCAACCGATAATGCTAAAAAAGTGATGAAGTACATGGGCGGTGCCACTAATAATGATATGTGAGGTAGACAAAATATGAAAAAGTTTAAATTTGATAAGGGCTGGAAGCTTCTTATTTATTTTGATGTTTTTATACCTGCACTATTATTTATCATTGCATTTCTGACCGACATACCCTCTCTTGCCAAGCTTTTTCATTCATATGAGCTATTTATCGTTAACCCCATACCAAATCCAACGGCATACATAGGTTTGATAGGTTTTATATACCATCTTGGAATAATAATTTATTCCTTTATAAAGCGCAATTTTCAGGATATGCTTCTATGTATAATTATAAGCCTGCTAATAACCGCCTTCTTTTGGTTTGAAATAAACTATTTAATAATAAAACCACTTAATTTTTCGAGTTTTTGAGGAGCTTAATTTTATGGATAAGAGGATTGACGTTTGGTATCTGGGTCACAGTGGTTTTGCCGTTGGTATCAAAAACAAACTTTTAGTATTCGATTATTATCTGGATAAAAGCGAGAATAATAAACGT
>CAZPIS010000146.1:0-4870 GCA_964586745.1 uncultured Ruminiclostridium sp. | reverse complement strand
GTTGACAGTATTCGGGAGCTTTATTTTAAGCCGTTACAGTGCGGTATTAAAGCTTCCGGGATTTCTGTATTACATACTTTTGCTACTTTTGACCGTATTTTTACCTCCACTTGCTTTGAAGATGAAAAGTGAGCAAACTCTCAAATATTTTGCCTTAGGTATTGTCGCAGTTCCGCTGCTTCACCTTTTGTTTTCACTAGTGCTTGGCTGGGGAGAGTACTTGCCGTTTATCAAAGTACCTTCTCTTTGGGAACTTCTTTAGCCTTATTTGCCATTCACAGGGTTTATTGATTTCAAGTATGGAAATAATTAATTCAAATACTAAAATTCATTAGGATATGCGAAGAACCCCGCCTATTATGGTTAGACTGTGCGAAAATTGCTTTACTACCGTAACAATCATGGTATAATAGTTCGGTATTATGGAGAAATATGGGGGCGATTTATTTGGATTTAGAAACGCCTGATGAAGCGAGGCTTTTGCAGCCTGCTGTTCTGGCCTTTATAGGTGATGCAGTATTTAGTCTTTTTATCAGGGAAAGATTAATAATAAAAAAAAGGGGTAATTCTCACCAATTGCATATTTTAGCTACCGAATATGTTAAGGCGGCTTCCCAGTCTAAAATATCAAAATCATTAATGGATACCTTTACTGAGGAAGAAGCATATATTTTCAGGCGGGGAAGAAATACAAAATCTACGACTATACCCAAAAATGCCGATGTTCAGGATTACAAATATGCTACCGGATTAGAGGCGTTGTTTGGTTATCTATACTTGATTAAACAGAGGGAGAGACTTCATCAGTTGATGGGGCAGGCAGCCGATATTATTGAGGCGCCCGGAATGGAGATAAAGAATGAGAAAGAATGATTTCGGAACAAAGAAGGGACCAAGAGCTAAATCGGTCGCCAGAGGAAACGATCGGGGCAGAAGCGGAAGCAGAAGCTTCGGAGGGGGAGCAGGTAATAATAGCGGTGAAAGGCGCGGAACCGGGAGAAGCTTTGGAGAACGCACGGAGAAGGATGAAGTCTTTGAAAGCAGACCGCGCAGAGATGGTGAAGGCGGCCAAAGAGGGCAGAGGAAAAGTACTGATTGGAGTACCGGCGGCTATCGAATAACTAAAAAAGGCACCGGCAAAAGCTCAGGATTCAAACCATTTAATAATGATGCTGCCCCGGGGGAAAGAGGGGCAAGAAGAGATGATAATCAAGGCTTCAGAGGGCCAAGAAGAGATGATAATCAAGGCTTCAGAGGGGCAAGAAGAGATGATAGCCAAGGCTTCAGAGGGCCAAGAAGAGATGATGACCAAGGCTTCAGAGGACCAAGAAGAGATGATAGCCAAGGCTTCAGAGGACCAAGAAGAGATGATGATCAAAGCTTCAGAGGGCCAAAAAGAGATGGCAATAAGGCTTTTAAAGGTCCCGGTAAAGACACGATAACAAGTGGGGGCTTTAGAGACCCAAAGAAGGGTTATGTGAAAAAATCCCCACGTTCTCCAATAAATAAAAGAGACAATTTCCGGAAGAAAACAGAGGAAATTGAGATTACAAAAACTTTTACTGAAATTGATGCAAAAGATAGTATTGAAAGAGAAGACAGAATTGAAGGCAGAAATTCTGTTTTTGAAGCAATGCGATCGGGCCGTCCAATTAATAAGTTATTTGTTGAGAAGGACAGCGAGGATGTATTGATCTCAAGGATTGTAGCTATGGCAAGAGAAAAGGATATTCCGATCCAGTATCTTGAGCGAAATAAGCTTGATTCAATATCTCAGACTCGAACTCATCAGGGAGTAATTCTGGAGGTTGCAGCTAAGGAATATGTAGAGGTTGAGGATATCCTGAAAATAGCAGAAGAAAAGGAAGAAAAGCCATTTGTGCTTGTTCTTGACGGTATTACCGATACAAATAATTTAGGTTCCATAATCAGAAGCGCCGAATGTGCAGGAGTCCATGGAATAGTTCTGCCTAAGCGTCGCTCGGCAACTTTGAACGCAACAGTTGCTAAAGTAGCGGCAGGAGCTTTGGAATATGTTCCCGTAGCCCGGGTTACCAACCTGGTTCAAACCCTGAGATCCCTCAAAAATGAAGGATTATGGATTATAGGGGCTGACATGGATGGAGAAACAAATTTTCAGGATGCAGATTTATCAGGTCCTACTGCACTTGTGATCGGAAGCGAAGGCGAGGGCTTGGCAAGATTGGTAAAAGACGAGTGTGACCTAATGGTTAAAATACCCATGAAGGGTAAGATTTCATCGCTTAATGCAGGTGTTGCAGCGGCTCTTATAATGTTCGAAATATCAAAGCAGAGAGATTAATCATAATTATATATTATAGCTCTTCCGGAAGGTTGAGCTTATTTTTTTAAAAAAGATATTTTTTAAGTACAGATTAAAGCTACACTTTGTGGTATATAGTCAAAGTAAGGGTCTATCTTTGGAACTGTGGGAGGTATGTATGAAAAGACAATCAAGATTTATCTTTATTATTATTACGATTTTAATATTGTTTGCAGGCACAAATATTTTACTGTTCCAAAGATATATGGGAATGGCAAAAGGAGATGTCGCAACAATAAACAATTTGGGTATTATAAGAGGCTCTATTCAGCGATTCACAAAGCTTGAGCTTGTTATTGGTGATAATGAATATTTAAAAAATGAAATAGACTCTATTTTTGATAAGTATATAAAACTTAACACGCCATATCTAGACAAGGCTTATGAAAAGTGGGGAGAGCTGAAGGCTATTGCATCAGGTTATAGGAAGAATCCTGATGAGAATAATAAGAGTCTTTTGATAAAGATCAGTGAGGAGTGCTGGGAATTATCAGTCCAAGCAACTCTCAAAAATCAATATATAGCCGAAAATAAGACTGACTACCTTATACTACCAATAATATTTTTAATACTTGAGTTGTTTTTTGGATTAGCTCTTATTTTTATCATTAAAAAATACGTGTATGACAATTTAGAAAATTTTGCAGCCTATGATAACTTGACGAAGGCACATAGCCGGAGGTATTTCATCGAATATCTGAGTAATGAAATATCAAGAACTGAAAGGAAAAACACGCCGTTTTGTCTTATTATGTTTGATGTGGATCATTTTAAAAATATAAACGATACATATGGCCACAGCACAGGAGATGAAGTACTTAAAACGCTTATCAGTATTGTACAAAAGGATTTGCGAAAGTCCGACGTGCTCTCCAGAATAGGTGGAGAGGAGTTTACTATTCTGCTTCCCGAAACAAAAATCAAGGAAGCTGTTTATACTGCTGAAAGAGCTCGCAAAGCCGTAGAGAATTATATCTTTAAAGATATCGGGAAGGTAACGGTTAGTTTTGGTGTGACCGCATATCAGGAGGGTGATATAATTGATGATATGCTTAAAAGGTCAGATACAGCACTTTATCTTGCCAAAAACGGAGGAAGAAACAGGGTTGAAACAATATGATGTGTTTTATTTGATAGAGTGAAGTGGCCGTAGAGCATAAGGAAAGAAGGGTGTTTTGTTTATAGGAGGTATATTGTGTCTGCTGATGTAAAAACCATAAGGGAAATTGCTAATCTTGCGGCTATTTTCATTGAAGAAAATGATTTGGAAGCCTATGCGGTTGAACTGGATACAATAGTTAAATACATGGATGAGTTGAAGAACCTCGATACAGGTGAAGCAAAGCCCATGGAGCATATTCTGGATGTAAATAATGTATTTAGGGAAGATGTTGTGACTAACAATAGTATTAGAGATGAGCTCATCAAAAATGCATCTATAGCAGAAAACGGTTATTTTAAAGTACCCTCGGTGGTGTAAATGTTATGAGTATATGTAAAAAAACCGTAATGGAAACCGCTGAATTACTAAGAGCAAAGAAAATTGGGGCTGTAGAGCTAACTAATGAGTATCTTAGTGAAATAAAGAAAAAAAATTCAGGCATTAATGCTTATGTGACTATCTGTGATGAAGTGGCAAATAAAGCAGCAAAGGCTGCTCAAAATCTTTTGGATTCAAAGGATGAAGTATCGCCCCTCTGCGGTATTCCTATGGGAATTAAGGACAATATTTGTACAAAGGATATTAAGACTACCTGCGCTTCAAAAATGCTCGAAGACTTTATTCCCTCGTATTCGGCAACGGTCTGCGATAAACTTCAAAGCAATGGGGCAGTACTTTTAGGCAAGCTGAACATGGATGAATTTGCTATGGGGAGCTCCTCAGAACATACTATTTTTGGGGCGGTCCATAATCCATGGGATACCGGGTATGTCGCAGGAGGTTCAAGCGGAGGTTCTGCGGCAGCTGTTGCGGCAAATCTCGCTACATTTTCTGTGGGGTCTGATACAGGTGGATCGATAAGACAACCGGCTTCCTTTTGCGGCGTTGTAGGTTTAAAGCCGACCTATGGATTAGTTTCGCGATTTGGCTTAATAGCTTTTGCCTCTTCATTGGATCAAATCGGTCCAATATCTAAGGACATAACAGACTGCGCCCTTATAATGAATACCATCATAGGACAAGATTCCATGGATTCTACATCGGCTAAAGGACCTAATGTAGACTATTTAGAAGGTCTAGATGGGAAGATAGACCGATTAAGAATCGGCTTACCCTTGGAATTTTTTGATTCTGCATTGGATGAGGATGTCAGAGCTGTGATAAAGAATACATTAAAAAGTCTGGAGTCCTGCGGGGCAATTTTATCTGAGTGTTCTCTTTCCTCAATCAAAAACGCGGTGCCTGCATACTATCTTATTTCTTCTGCTGAGGCAAGTTCCAATTTGGCAAGGTATGATGGGATACGATATGGTTACCGGAATAATAAAGTCGAGAATATTTCTGATCTTCTTCGGATGTCAAGG
>CAZPIS010000145.1:0-4874 GCA_964586745.1 uncultured Ruminiclostridium sp. | reverse complement strand
ATTAGTATGTATCCTGGGAAAAGCGGTCTTATCCTTTCATGCCAAACCCCATTTTTTCGTTCATTAATTTGACGCTTTGGAACAACCGGCAAAATATCCGAATCCTTAAAGGTGTATGCAATTTTATCTTTAACGGTTTGTTCGTTACCCGTCTTAACAAAAACTGCATGCCAGACAGAAAGCTCGTTTTCCTTCCCAAATTCAGTTATTTGCTTAAGCCTTTCCCTCCAATCCATAAAACACCTTTTTCTATCGCCTAATGATAAAATATACCACCAAACGCTCTTTTAACACAAATCAGAAACTGTTTCTTTGTCGCATACTGTCTATTATATCAAAATAAACTCAAATATCAATTATTTCCATTTGTATTTACTAATCTTATTTATACACTTTTTATACTGTTCAAACCATAAAAAGTAAATAATTTAGCCTTTTATTTATAATTGCCTGTTTTACTGCTTGTTTCGCTCTAGAATCAGTCTTGATAGATTTAAAGCTATCTCCAATATATTTTTACAAGCATTTATTTTTGTGTGGTAGCCTGAACTCCGTGTTGTATACTGCCTGATAACAATAACCTCCGCAGCCCCGTCCTTTGTATGCTGCATAGTTATGTTTTGGGGAATGCTTATCCTTCCCATATATTCTTCCAGACCGAACCCCTCTTTTGCGGTTACAACACAATAGAAATAAGGGTAAATGGTATCAACAACATTTAGATTTATTTGTGCCTGTATGCCATAGAAATCCGCAGGCATATTATCAAATACAATATTAAACCTGCAATCTCTGGGAACGGGTTTTTCAGATTTATTGCCGGAGAACATCATGGCAGGGATGAAACTCTCACCATCCATTTTAACTTTTTCGAAAAAACGCTCCAATTCAATAATTAAGTCTGTTTTTATATACAAATCAGTCCGATTGCCTTTTATTCTAAGACCATTAAACCATAATGATACTATCAGAATAACTGCGTCGGTAAAAAAAATACTTGCTATGATGCTTCCGGTAGCCATTAATACTATAAATACAATCAATAAAACAATAGCTATAACTCCAAATAGAAAACATCCGAGTCCGTTGGTTATGTCCAATGCATCTATATCCCATTTATCAATACTGGCCTTAACCTGATTAACCTGATGAACCTTTTCCATATTGGTTTTAGCCCATTCACTATCGGCGCTGTATGCTTTGTACGCTTTAAGCTTATAGCCTTTAACCATATTCAACAATGCGGCAAAAATCAGCAGAATAGCTCCCGGCCAAACGGTAAGAGTAACAATCTGTAATACAAACCCTAGGATGATGAAACCTAAATAGAACAGCATTCTATTTGTATACGGAAGATTCTTAAAAATATAAAACTTTATTTCATCCTGTTTCTCAGGCGGCGGAAAACCCGGTATTCTCAGCAAGTTTTTCATACGACACTCCCTTTCGTCAGCCCCATAGAATTCCAAGCAGGTTTTAATTCTTCGCACCCATGAGCATTAAAATAGAGGGGACAAGCTCCCTGACAAGCTGCAAAATCTATGCAATCCCTACACTCCTGAGGCGCAGCTTTTTTATCCCTAATCCATTGGCTCCGCTTGTTGAACCACACCGCTTCAAAGCCTTCCTCCAAAAGGTTACCAACAGGCTCGGGCCAACTGGAGCAAGGTAAAAGATTCCCCTTCGGGTCGACAGACAATAGTCCCTCACACGCACTGCAACCTTTGTTGCCAAACCCGGCTGCCAAGGGATTAAAAAGGCATATCGGAGTGGGTGAATACCACATATATCGAACACCTGCTTTTTCTGAAATCGACTGAATCTTTTTTACAATCCCTTCAATCTCGCTATATTCTACTGTCAAATCTTCTGAATCTCCACGCCCTGCCGGAATGACCAAATTTGTAGAAAACCGTTCTATACCTATATCCTTGCAGAATGACGGATAATGTACTAAATTGTCTATATTCATGGTACATATGGTGAGGTGAGGATGGACGATAATCCCTGCATTCTTTAAGGCCTTCAACCCGCTTACCGATGCTTCATGAGAGCCTTTAACCCCTGTAATTGCATCATGCTCCTCGGCTATTGCCGATTCAATGCTTACCTGCGCTGAAGATAGACCGGCATCTGCAAATGTTTTTGCCATTTGGGGAGTAATTAAAGTACCGTTAGTTATCAGGTTAACTCGCATTTTATTTTGCTTTGAAGCATAATTAATTAACTCCGGCAGGTCATTATAAGTGGTTGGCTCGCCTCCTGTGAAAGAAACGCTGGGAACCTCGGCCTCATACCTGATAATATCAAGAATCTTTTTAAAGCCTTCGGTATCAAGCCGGGCTTCATCTTCTTTAGGGGTACAACCTGCATAACAAAATCGGCATTTTATATTGCAGGTGTAAGTTAAAGCTACCTCAGATAAAATGGGGAGCTTTATATATCCCAGGTCGAACTCTATTCTGTTTATAGCCGGTGTTATGTAATTTTCGCAAACTTTATCATTCCACATAAGTGAAAAATCTGTAAAAAAGCGCTCCAGTTGTTCCTCGGTTTCTGGCGACTTTGATCTTGCTTGAATAATATCGGTAATCGATCCACCCGACAGAATATGATCAATAACCCGTGCACCCGTAGAATTCAGCTTAAATGCCTCATTGGGCATACGGATAAGCACATTGTCCTTAAGGCGCATATAAATGTAAGGTTTTATTCTATTCAAAAATTCATCTACCCAAGCTAATTTATGTTCTTTCACCTTGCACCTCCACTGACACATGCCGAGTGGCACGCTGAGTGACATGCCGAATGACATGCTGAATGGCAGGCCGAGTGGCAAGCATCATGACATGCCGAATGACAGGCCGAGTGGCAGGCATCATGACAGGCAAAGACTCCCTTTTCAGAATCCATCAAGGATTTGTAGGTAATATTGTTTGTATTAACCCTGATACTGTCTTCATATTTGCGATATCTATATCCGCGATTTATACCATTATTATAAGCATACCAGTGTATCCAATAATTGGTTTGATAGTCGTCATAATAGCTTCTGTTATAACTTTCATCTTGCTCGCTTTGAGCGTTATATGAATTCTCCCATTGGTTCTTATAATACTCTTTCGTGGCATCAATATCGCAATTCCATGTTTTCACCCGAACACTGTCCACAAGGGTTTTCAATATACCTTCCACTTCCAGCTCATCGAATTCTCCGTCAGCCGCTGCATAATACATACGTTTTTCGTACTCAGTCAGGCTCGTCAGATCCATATCTTTTATTTGCTTTACTTTGAGAGGACTCAACGATATCTCTTCCAAATAAGCGTTTGCAAACAGTTTAAACAAGATAACCGAAAGTATGGTCTTGTAGGGTATGCCTATAAATAGTGCTGCTTCTGCCTCGTCCAAATTTGAAGCAATAAGTCCGTCTTTTCTAAAAGATGCAACCTCAAGTTTAGGAGGAATCCAATCAGTTCTTGCCCAATCTACTTCATTTAAGGATGACTGTGCCTTAACCATAGAGCGCTGCTTTTTACCGACCAGCAACAATATCACGAAAAATAGAATAATAAAAATAACCAGTAAAGCTATTCGCTCGGCAGATTTATTGCGTTGCCTACCGAAGTCTGTTTCATAAGGTTTCTTTTCAAATCTATTTTCCGTATTTTCTTTTACCAGTGGATTGTAATCATCGGCAGGCAATTCCGCAGACAATTCATCAAATAACATCTGTGAAATATATTGCTGAATCTCAAACTTATATTTTTTAGAAGGCTTATCTTTATGAAGTAATACCTGCACTCGGGGAGTAGAATCTAATACATTCACCTTATAATCGATAAGATATTCTTCATTCATCCAGGTCTCGGTGGCGAAATCATTTAGAAGCAAAAACTCCTCCACTTCTTCCCTGGTTCCTGTATCGCTTGTATACTCCAAGGGATAATTGATAGTGACGGTGTAATGCTCCATAGGTTCATCCCATTGAACAGGCATCCAATGGAAGACAACCAATTGCTTACCTTCCCCGGAAGTAGTTTTTGCAAGATATCCCGCATCTGCCATATCCGCCGCAAAGCGTATTTTATAGGTAAGATATTTTCCACCCAGACGCTCGTTCCCGGCGTTGATGATATCATATCTTCCGCCGCTCAGGTTTATAATATCTATGTCATGTTCTTTATTATCATCTGTGACAACACAAGCAAAATCATAATCAAAAACCGGATAAAGTTTATCGAATCCCTCCAATGTAAATGCAAGCATGGTTTTTCCCTGCACCAGATTGTAGCGCACTGTATATGTAACGATTGCCTTGCCGGAGGGCTGCAAAATCACATCAGTTTCCACAAATCCCAAATGAGCAATTTCTGAGGCATCTACGGGAAATGCCGGTAATAGAGTCAGAATAAGAATTGTAAGCAAAATGTAAGTAAAACGTTTCTTCATAATCTACCCTTCTCTTTTATCTTCAATTCATTATATATTGTAAATCTCGTAAGCATACTGCCCCTTAGTAAAAAGCCCTTAACATTTTATTATATAAAAAATCCCCAGAATATTCAAGATTCTAAGGATTTCAATTGGAGCTGGTGATGCGACTTGAACGCACGACCTGCTGATTACGAATCAGCTGCACTACCGACTGTGCTACACCAGCATATATATGTGCTTATCTGCCCTCTGAGCTATAAAAGCTCAATTAACTGTTTAATCAAACAGCCGCCTTACTATTTTACAATCACAGGATTGGCCTGTCAACCGTAAACGACACAAAAGAGGACAAACCATTAATATGGAATGTCCTCGTAAAAAATCTTCACCAAATTTAAGAATTAATATCTATTCAGATCGGCATATCTACTCTTAAC
>CAZPIS010000144.1:0-4881 GCA_964586745.1 uncultured Ruminiclostridium sp. | reverse complement strand
ACGTCTGTACTGACACCCTTACCGGTATATATTCTTGCACCTGATCGTATTTTAACATATGCTTCACCTTGTGCATCCTGACCTTCGGTAACTGACCTTAGAGTGTAGTCTTCCAATGTGAAGGTGACGCCGGCAATTTTTTCAATGGCTTTGAATGCCGCATCTATCGGACCATCTCCGGTAGAAACCTCTTCAATAACCAAATTCTCACCATTTTGTTTGACAAGGCGGACAGAGGCTGTGGCAGTAATGGTATTCCCTGTATTAATAACGAATCTGTCAAGCTTGTAAATCTCAGGCACTTCCACAGCCTTATGCCGTAATAGCACCTCTAAGTCAGCATCCTGTACGACTTTTTTCTTATCGGCCAACACCTTAAACTTGTTAAAAGTCTCATCAAGCTCTTCTTTTTCCAGACTATAGCCCAAAGTTTTCAGTCTATCCTCAAAGGCATGTCTTCCCGAGTGCTTTCCGAGCACCATATTATTCTGTGCTAATCCTATCGACTCGGGAGTAATAATCTCGTAAGTACTTTTTTCTGCCAATACACCGTGTTGGTGAATACCCGCTTCATGAGCAAATGCATTTGCTCCTACAATAGCCTTGTTGGGCTGAACAGGTACGCCGGTAATACTGCTTATAAGCCTTGATGATCTGGAAATCTGTGTTGTATCCAAACGTAAATTCATGTCATAAAGGTAAGGCCTCGTCTTAATGGCCATAACGATTTCTTCCATAGCAGCATTTCCTGCACGTTCACCGATACCGTTTATGGTACATTCTAGTTGAGAGGCTCCGGCTCTTGCGGCTGCCAAGGTATTGGCAACGGCCATTCCAAGGTCATTATGACAATGTACTGCAATTCTGGCTTTATCACTATTGCCAACATTTTCTTTAATGTTCTTTATAAGCTCATAAAACTCTTCCGGTGTAGTATATCCAACAGTATCGGGTACATTGATTACAGTAGCACCTGCATTAATGACCGCCTCAAAAACCCGGTATAAGAATTCCGGTTCGCTTCTGGTGGCATCCTCAGCAGAAAACTCTATATCCGAGCAATATTTTTTAGCATATGCTACCATGTTTTTTGCTTGATCCAATACTTCATCCGGCGACATTCTCAATTTGTATTTCATATGGATTGGGGATGTCGCTAAAAATACATGTATTCTTGGGCTGGCAGCATTTTTTATTGCTTCCCACGACTTGTCGATATCTTGAGTAAGAGCCCTGGATAAGCTGGCGACAGTACAATCCTTTATTGTATCAGCAATTGATTTTACCGATTGAAAATCACCGGGGGATGAAATTGCAAAACCGGCTTCAATCACATCTACCTTCATTCTCTCTAATTGTTTTGCAACCTGAATCTTTTCCTGTAAATTCATGCTGCATCCCGGGGACTGCTCACCGTCTCTTAATGTTGTATCAAAAATATATATTGGTCTGGACATACTAAACCTCCTAAGCAATTATTCGCTATTTATTCCAGCTCATCATCTTGCGAAGCTCTTTGCCTACTGTCTCTACCTGGCTATCTTGTTCCATCCTTCTCTTTGCGTTAAAGAAAGGACGGTTTGCCTGATTCTCAAGAATCCAGTTACGAGCAAAACTACCATCCTGAATCTCGCTCAGAACATTTTTCATCTCCTTGCGGGTTTCTTCGGTAATAATTCGTTTTCCAGTGACATAATCGCCATACTCAGCTGTATCGGAAATGGAATATCTCATAAAGCTCAGTCCGCCCTTATTAACAAGGTCAATAATCAGCTTCATCTCGTGGAGACATTCAAAATATGCACTTTCGGGTTGATAACCTGCTTCAACAAGGGTTTCAAAGCCTGCCTTCATCAATTCGCAAACTCCGCCGCAGAGAACTGCCTGCTCTCCAAAGAGGTCAGTTTCTGTCTCTTCTTTAAAGGTAGTTTCAAGAATTCCGGCCCTTGCTCCGCCAATACCTGCAGCATAGGCTAAAGCTAATTCGTGTGCATCGCCTGTAGCATCCTGGTGTACGGCTATCAAGCATGGAACTCCTCTTCCTTCCTGGAACTGGCTTCTTACTGTATGGCCGGGACCTTTAGGCGCAATCATAAATACATTTACATCACTTGGCGGAACAATCTGTCCAAAATGAATATTGAATCCATGGGCAAAAACTAAGCTTTTTCCTGCCCTGAGGCTTGATTCAATGCTTTCCTTATAAAGCTTCGGCTGTTTTTCATCATTAACAAGAATCATAATTATATCAGCTTGCTTTGCTGCATCTGCTGCGGTTGCAACACTTAATCCCGCATCTTCAGCCAATTTCCATGATTTACTGCCTTCATACAGTCCAACGACAACCTTTACACCGGATTCATGCAAATTTAGTGCATGAGCATGACCTTGACTACCATAACCAATTACCGCAACAGTCTTTCCTTTTAATAAATTTAGATTACAATCCTTTTCATAATACATCGTTGCCATAACCTATTCCTCCTCATATTTTCTCTTACTATTAATTTGTCTGTTGCCTCTTTCGATAGCAGTGAGACCTGTACGAACAATTTCTGCAATTCCATATTTGTCCATGAGATTAATAAAAGCTTCAATTTTTGATTCATCTCCCGTCATCTCAACGGTAAGAGTTTCGTTTGATACATCAACAATATTCGCTCTGAAAATAGATACAATTTCTATGACAGAGGCTCTTGTTTCCATAGTTGTGCTTATCTTAATCATAGCCAGCTCTCTAAATACCGATTGATGTGAATCAAGCTCAACAATCTTGATTACATCAATAAGCTTATTAAGCTGTTTTTTAATTTGTTCAAGGATGTAATCATCGCCTCGTACAACAATCGTCATTCGAGATACTTTTGGATCTTCTGTTTCGCCAACAGATAAGCTGTCAATGTTGTAACCCCTTCGGCTGAAAAGACCCGATACCCGACTTAGTACGCCGGACTGGTTTTCAACCAGTACCGAAAGAACATGTCTATTCATACATTTCACTCCCCGCTTTTGTTTGGAACTTTTTTAGTCTATTTATGTTTAATAAAGCTTTTTTCTGCCTTTTGCGTTTTTAACTGTACTCTCGCTGAAAAACTATATGTGATATTAAATATAATTATATGTGGTCATAATAGAGTGCTCTCATTGGGATCAACTACACATTCAACTAAAAACGGGCCTTTATGACTGATAGCTTTTTCAAATGCATCTGCCAATTCTGAATCCTTTGTAATCTTTACGCCCTTAATTCCGTAAGCATCACATAGCTTAATAAAATCAGGATTTTTATTCAGCTCTACAGCATTGATTTTCCCGTAAAACTTATCTTGCAGCTCTCTTACCATTCCAAGCCTCGAGTTATTAAAAAGAAGTATAATAATTCCTAAATTGTTATGTGAAATTGTTCCCAGCTCATGAAGACTCATCTGAAAACCGCCATCACCAACTACTGCTACAACCTGGCGTTCCGGGGCAGCCATCTTAGCACCTACCGCTGCCGGTAAGCCATAGCCCATCGTACCTAACCCCCCGGATGTAAGAAAGCTCCTGCCTAATTTGTCTTCAAAATATCTTGCGGCCCATATTTGGTTCTGCCCCACGTCTGCTACAATAATTGCTTCGTCATTCAACTTATTTGAGATTGTTTCTATAGCATATTTAGGATTCACAAAATCTGTTTTTGTACGCTTAATAACACCTTTATAGTCGTTAAGCTCATTAAGCCACTCTTCCGTATTTATTTTTCCCGTTTTTTCTGACAGTTGAGCCAATATTGCCTTTGCGTCTCCTACAAGCGGTATTTGTATCCCAACATTCTTACCTATTTCGGCCGGATCTACATCTATATGAATTATTCTCATACCATCACTGATTTTGTCTGCAAATCCTCCCCATGCTCTATCTGCAACTCTTGCCCCAATAATTATTAAAAGATCGGCCTTTGCTACGGCACGATTAGCCTCAGCAAATCCATGATTTCCAATCATGCCGAAATAATGCTTGTTGGCGCTAGGTAGTGATCCTTTTCCCATCAGAGTGTGAACTAAGGGGATGCCCGCTTTCTCAACAAAAGTTAACAATTCTTCTTTTGCATGAGAAAGTATTACTCCTCCACCTGCTACAATTAGTGGACGCTTACTCTCAGATATTGCCTTAATAGCTCGTTTAATTTGCCCCATATGACCTTTAGTCGTTGGTTTATAACCTCGGATATCAACAGACTCAGGTATTCTTGGCTTTTCAATCTCAGCTGCTTGAATATCGCTCGGTATATCAATTAGTACCGGTCCGGGTCTTCCGGTTGATGCAATATAAAATGCTTCCTTTATAATTCTGGGTAAATCATTTTCATTTTTCACCAGATAACTGTGCTTTGTAAAAGACTCGGTAGCACCTGTTATATCAGCTTCTTGAAACATATCACGGCCTATCATTTTTGAGTTTACCTGACCTGTAATAATAACAAGAGGAATCGAATCCATATATGCTGTTGCAATACCGGTTATTAAATTTGTGGCCCCGGGGCCGGAAGTAGCAATGCACACTCCCACCTTGCCAGATATTCGGGCATATCCGCTGGCACAATGAGCAGCAGCTTGTTCCTGCCGCACCAAGACGTGATGGATTTTCGACTTCCTAAGAGCTTCATATACTTCTAATATATGTCCTCCGGGATAGCCAAAAACTATATCAACCTTTTCATTGATTAAGCTCTTAATAATTGCTTCTGATGCTTTCACGTCTTTCACCTCTTTTGTTTTATATTTATATGCCCGGTCAATGACTGCATTGTTTAATTTTAAGCATTATACTTATGTATATGTATGCAAAAAACCCTCGGACCGTCGTTATATAATACAACAGGGACGAGGGATATACTCT
>CAZPIS010000143.1:0-4897 GCA_964586745.1 uncultured Ruminiclostridium sp. | reverse complement strand
CCGAACCACGAGAACCAACTAAATAACCATCCTCTAAAGATTTTTTAACAAGCTTCTGAGCAATCATATACATAACAGAGAAACCGTTTTTAATTATTGAATTCAACTCTCTGTCCACCCTTGCCCTGACAAGATCAGGCAATGAATCACCATAAAGCTCCGTCACCTTTTTCTCACTTAAATTTTTAATTTCTTCCTCAGCCCCCTCCATATTAGGAGGAAATGTACCGCTTGGTATGGGCTGAATAATCTCTATTTGATCAGCAATGCTATTTGTATTTGTAACGACAACCTCATAGGCTTTTTCTTGCCCCAGATAATCAAACTCCTCCAGCATTTCTTCGGTTGTTCTAAAATAAATAGGGGCTTGGAATGAGGCATCCTTGTAGCCCTGGCCCGCCTGAAGGATTTCACGATATATGGCGTCATCAGGATCGAGGTAGTGAACGTCGCATGTAGCAACAACAGGCTTATTAAGCCTCTCTCCCAATTCTACTATTTTTCTATTCAAATCCTTTAATCCTTCATCATCTGCCACGTCGCCCTGACGCACCATAAAGGCGTTATTGCCGATAGGCTGAATCTCCAAGTAATCATAATATGATGCAATCCTGTCAAGCTCTTCATTTGCAGCTCCCTTAAAAACCGCCTGAAACAATTCTCCCGCTTCACATGCGCTTCCGATAATCAGCCCTTCTCTATAGCGTTCAAAAAGCGACTTCGGAATACGGGGTTTCTTGTAAAAATAATTCAGATGACTTTCCGAAATGATTCTATAGAGATTTTTAAGCCCTGTCTGGTCCTTTACAAGAATAACTGCATGATAGGTATCACAGTTCCTGTAATCAATTTCACCCCTGCTGTTATGTACTTCATTGGATATAAAATACGCTTCAACTCCATAGATTACTTTAATGTCTTTACTCTGCTTCTTTTTAAGATCATTAACGGTATCCTGTGCCTCCGGATATGCCTGAACTACACCGTGATCGGTTATAGCCACTGCACTATGGCCCCATTTTGCAGCTCTTTTAATCAAGTCCTTAGCCGGGCTTATTGCATCAAGCTGGCTCATCTGAGTATGCAAATGAAGCTCTACTCTTTTAACAGGAGCATTATCCCTGCGGTTTTCGGTTTCAACCTCCACAAGCAGGATATCCCGAGCCAGTATTACCAATTCTTTAGCATACATATCATATTGGGCTTCTCCGCTTAAACACACATACTGGCCTTTAATGAGCTTCTCTGAAATAAGCTGCAATTCTTCCCCATCAGTAAAAAGCTTGCAGGTAAGAGATGATGTGAAATCGGTAATATCGAAAGTATAAAGAATCCTTCCTGTTTTAAGCGACTTTTGTTCAGCCTTAAAAATTTGGCCCTGTATAGTGACCATACCGGAGTTAGTATCCACTTGGTTCATTTTAATTACTTGGCCTTTTATGCCTCTGCCATAGATGAGATTAGGATCTTTATCAGGTGATTTGGATTTTTTGGGGCCATACTTGACAGGGCTCTTTACCCTTAAAGGCTCAGGTATATTTTGCGCTTTATCCTGGCTGCGTTTAGAAGCCGCCTCAGAAACTGAAGATAACATCTCAGAAACCATGCGGGCTTCCATTTCTTGCTTGTTGGCAATATAATCAACGGTTATTTCACTTTTCTCAGAGTCTATAAACTTTACATTAACCACCTTTTTAAACAAATCCAGCATTGCCTTCTCTATGCAATTGCCTACTCCGGCGGCAGCAAGGATTGAAGCAGACTGATTTTTTAGGTTTACATTAAGATACCGACCTGACAAACCGAACTTTGCATCTTCAATAAAATGGAAAAAGTGCTTTTTCACAGAATTTACTCTGGCTAAAACAAGCTCCTTCTGCCAATCCTCTAACTCATTTAGCAAAGCTGTATTAAATCCGGGACGAACCTTCACTTTTATTTTCAGGCAGTCCGAAATTGCTCTTTCAAGGCCTTTGATTTGCTCAGGCTTAACACAATCATAGCACTCTATATTAAGTTCCATTTTTTTATCGGATTTATAATAGCAGAGGTTAGTAATACAAGCCCGGGCGAACGCCTCTTCGAGCTTTTCATTATTTATTACGCCTTTAAACGCCTCTAAAAGCAGGGCTTTATTGAGAACGTCTTTATCCATGATGTGCTTCCTTTCAGATTTTGAAAAATTCTTATCTTTTATGTGTACAGGTATATTCTATCATAGCGGGCAATCAGAAAACAGGAAAAAGCAAGAAAAACATAATTTTGCGCTCGAGCGGTTATAAATTAGCGTAAGCAAAAAACAACCGGAAGATTTAACTTTCCGGTTGCATATTTTAGCCTCTTTATTTTATCTGTCCTGCATCGGTAAAGGGAAAAATTCTGATCCAGCTTTTACCAACAATTCTTTCTTCCTTAATCGGTCCGAAAACTCTGCTGTCCCTGCTTTTTTCAGGAATCCTGTTATCCCCCAGGACATAAATACAGCCCTCAGGCACAATAATATCAGCATATAATGAATTGTCCGCATATGTTTCTTCGTTATTTATATAGCTTTCGGAAAGCTCTATGCCATCAATAAATACCTTGCCGCTATGTATTGCAACATGCTGGTTTTCTTTGGCTATAATCCGCTTTATAGCATATTTCTGATTTCCCTCCAAAAGCTCCGGTACCTTCATCACCACAATATCGCCCGGCTCAATTGTACCAAAACGTGGCGTTATACTCTCAATAATCAAAACATTCTGATTTTTAAGAGTCGGCGACATGGAATTACCATCTACAACCGTGAATCTGCCCAGATAGGTTATAATAGCTAATCCCAATATGACAGCGGCAATAATGTGCAAGGCAAAGGATAATATCTCTTTAAATATTTTATTATTCACTTTTTTCCACCATCTTAATTGAGAGTTCCTCAAGCTGCTTATCATCAACTATATCCGGTGCATTAGTCATAAGATCCGATGCAGTCTGAACCTTAGGAAAAGCGATGACATCCTTTATATTATCAGTCTTGGCAAGAAGCATAACCAGCCTATCCAGCCCAAAAGCCAAGCCACCGTGGGGTGGTGTCCCGTATTTAAAGGCTTCAAGTAAAAAGCCAAATCGTTCCTTAGCCTGTTCATCTGTGAAGCCTATTAAATTAAACATTTTTTTCTGAAGCTCCTGATTATGAATACGGATACTTCCTCCGCCTACCTCGTAACCATTCATTACAATATCGTATGCCTTAGCCCGTACTCTGGCAGGCTCCGAGTCAAGATAACTAATATCCTCATCCATGGGAGAAGTAAAGGGATGGTGTTTTGCAACCCAGCGGTTTTCTTCCTCATCCCGCTCAAGAAGCGGAAATTCTGTTACCCAGAGAATATCATAGCGCTCATGGTCGATAAGGCCGAGCTTCTCTCCCAAGGTCAGGCGCAGGTGCCCCAATGAGTCACATACAACTTCGTCCTTATCAGCCACAAATAAAATCAAGTCTCCTTTTTCGGCCTTTGTCCGCTCCAAGATATTTGCGGTTTCTTCTTCAGATAAGAATTTCGCAATAGGTGACCTTAATCCGTTCTCCTCTAAAACTATCCATGCCAAGCCCTTTGCTCTGTAGGTCTTTACTACCTCTCCCAAAGCATCTATTTCTTTTCTTGAAAATGCTCCTCCGCCCTTGGCGTTAAGAGCACGTACACTTCCGCCATTTGCTATTGCATCACTGAAAACCTTGAATCCTGAAGTCTTCGCTAAATCGGATAAATCTATAAGCTCCATATCAAAACGGGTATCGGGCTTATCAGATCCATAGCGCGTCATGGCCTCATAAAAGGTAAGTCTTTTAAAGGGTGCCGAAATATCAGTATCATAAAGTTCCTTAAATAACTTTTGTATAAAGCCTTCATTTACCTTTATAACATCTTCTACATCAACAAAGCTCATCTCAAGGTCAATCTGAGTAAACTCAGGCTGGCGGTCGGCTCTAAGATCCTCATCTCTGAAACATTTTGTAATTTGCATATATCGGTCATACCCGGCCACCATCAGAAGCTGTTTGAATAGTTGAGGAGACTGGGGAAGAGCATAAAACTTACCCGGATGAACACGACTGGGAACCAGATAGTCTCTGGCGCCCTCAGGAGTACTTCTTCCAAGCACAGGTGTCTCAATTTCATAAAAACCATTTTCATCATAATAGTCCCGGGCAATCTTTGCCACTCTATGGCGCAGCATGAGCTTTTTCTGCAAATCAGGTCTTCTAAGATCCAGATATCTATATTTAAGCCTTAATACCTCATTGGCATCAGAATCCTCTTCAATATGGAAAGGAGGTGTCTCGCTCTTACTAAGGATTCTAAGCTCTGTGGCTATGATCTCCAGCTCTCCCGTAGGCATGTTTTTATTAACCGCATCAGGACTTCTTAGCGCAAGAGTTCCTCTTATAGCCAGAACAAATTCGCTTCTCACCTGAAGAGCTTTTTCATGCAGTTCGGGATTTGTTTCATTGTTGAAAACCACTTGCATAATACCGCTTCTATCTCTTAATGTGATAAAAACCAGAGCTCCCAAATCTCGTCTTCTTTGAGCCCAACCCATTAAAACGACTTCCTTGCCTGCATCTTCAGCAATTAATTCTGCGCATCTATGGGTTCTTTTCATTCCCTGTATATTTTCCATAAACATCCTCCAAATTCATATCAACCTTTGTTTTTAACCAGCCTGTCGATAAGGGTGTCAAGGCTGATATCCTTAATCTCTCCGGTTTTCATATCTCTAAGTTGTGCTTTATTGCTTTCAATTTCATTGTCACCCAGTATAAGCGAATAACGAACACCAAGCTTATCGGCATATTTCATCTGAGCTTTTACACTCCGGCCCATAATATCCTTAATGCAGTATATATTATTAT